>JBAVNO010000306.1:0-2368 GCA_049691095.1 Alphaproteobacteria bacterium
CCTTCCTTGGGGTCCGCGGGCCGGACCGGCGCGCCGGCTGCCGCGGGACGAGGGACCTGTTGCGCCCGATCGTCGGTTGTAGCGGCAAGACCTTTAAAGACCGTGAAGATCGCGCGGACTCGAACGCGGCCGGGGGCGTTCGACCGTGCCCGCGAATGTCTCATAACAAATTGATGGATATTGCACTTTTGGCGCGCCGCGCCCGATGAAGGCAGGAGTGCATTCCACCAAATTACCAACGCTAGATTTATGGTCCGCGATTGTTACAGAATTAGGTGGCGTAAGAAGGCTAGCGGCCACGTCACGCTGATTAGGGGTGTATTGAGGCCGCACGCGAGGCTCGTGATGCAACCGCTTCCGGTATCGTTTTTCGAGCAAATAAAAGATGGTGCCTGCGGAGCAGCCGCGTTCGAAATGGTGTTTCGTTACTACAGACCGAGCAGGTCTTTGAACTTCTCACAGATGAAGCTTTTCAAAAAGCAAAGGGAACGGGAACCACATGGCTCCGGGAGCTACCGCATCACCACCGAAGAATTAGTGACAGTCGCCCAAAATAAAAGGTTCCATGCTGGGTGGGGTCGGGTAAGCCCGGATGCCGTCATTCTGGCACAACAGGTGAGGCACTTTGTCGAGACCGAGCAGGTACCGCTCATTGCGTGTCAGCGTTACACCGACGCGGAATACACCATCGGGCACTTCCGCGTCATTACTGGGATAGACGACAAGGCCATTCAATTTCACGATCCGTGCCCCAAGACGGGGGGTGAGTCCATAGTCTGGCCGTTGAACCGATTTATCGATCATTGGAAGCAAACTGGCCAGAACGTCACTGGCGGCGTGGCGATCTGGATTGCAAAGAGCCCATTTAAAAATAATCCGTTACTTCCAGATTTACCGAACCCATGGGACCACCATCAATGGCGGCCGGCGAACGCCTAGGCACGTTGTCCCTTACAGCCGATTTCCAGAGCGCAAGCTTCCTGTGAGCCGCACCGCGGCAAACGGGAACGAGAGTTATGCGCTATGTTACGACGCGCGCCAGCGGACGCTTGTCCTATTTCAGATGCTTACCAGTGTATGAATCCGTGCAGCGCTCTCGGATTCCTTCCTTTCCGACCCTGGCGGTTAATGTTCGTGACAAACCTCGACATCTGGCGCTCCGTCCAAATTCTGATCAATCGGTGGGGTCATTTCCATCATCGCGTTGCGTATAGTCTATAAGAACTTGCTAAGGTCCGAGTGATGTCCGCACTCCTCGATATAGGCCTTGCCTTCTTCGGATTTTCCCTCGGGCTATGGTGGTTTGGCGTAACCATCTTGCCGATTGGGTACGGGTTACCGCGCGGACTCGTCTGGGCTTATCAAGGCTGGGTGCGGTGGCGCGCCGCGTTCTATTATTTAATTAGCCCCATAGCCTGGAATATCGGCTTCTTCGCGGCGGCACTTGCGCTTACGTTTTTCGCACCGAGCGCTGCGAAGTATGTTCGCGAAAGCGCGGGGTTCACCCTGGGATCCGACTTTGGCATACTTTTCGGTCTCGGTCGCGCGATCCTATCCCGGTCCGGGCGCCGCGACCTACAGGATGACTTTGTCGCCTTTATGAGGCCACACTTAACGCCAAGCGGCGCCGCCCGATTTGAAGAGACGGTCGAGCGCTAGCAGAAGTCGCGGCAAGTCAGTGGTGGGCGGACGGGGACGGCTTTTCCCGGATTTGGCGACGATGTCTCGCGGCGATGCCAAGCGCCGCAGAAGCGGCGCCCGGCGACTACGGGAGAATTGGTAGCGGAGGAGGGACTTGAACCCCCGACCTTGGGATTATGATTCCCCTGCTCTAACCAGCTGAGCTACTCCGCCACAATCGCAAACCGTCCGGGACACGCGCGCCAACAAGCGGGGCGCTCAACCGAAGCCGCGGCTGGACGGCAAGAGAGCGCCGTATACGGCCATAAGCCGAACCGTGTCAAGACAAGGGGGTGGCGCCCAGATCGGCCGCCGCCCTCCGCCGACGGCTCGGCCGCACATCCCTTTGGCCGCAGCTTCCGGCCGCGAATTTGGCTGCGAATTTCGCGGCGAACCTTGGGCCCCAAGCCGGGGCCTGAGACCGGTTCCGGCGCCCGCAAGGCATACGAGGTTCGCGTGGCTTCGGATTTCAAGGCCGACGGCGACTCCGGCCGACCGGCTCGGCCGCGGCCCATCCGATCCGGCCTGGTATGGGCGGGGTGACGGCCTATTCCGACGGCACTTCGCCGTCGTCCTTGTCGTCGCCCATGTCGTCGCCTTTACCGGCCTTGCCGGAGCCGTCATCCGTCTTCCCGCGCATCCCGGGGCGTCCCATCCGATGCTTCTCCCGGAATTCCTTCCGGCACGC
>JBAVNO010000307.1:0-3929 GCA_049691095.1 Alphaproteobacteria bacterium
GGTTTCAATCCACGCCCCCCGTGAGGGAGGCGACGGGGCTAACCCCATGTCGCTTAAGCGCTGCGACTGAGTTTCAATCCACGCCCCCCGTGAGGGAGGCGACTGCAACATCTGGGCATAATAAACAAATACCCCCCAGATGTGGCATATTATTACATCGAACTATAAAAACAAATGGCAAATTGCGCCAATTTTCAATTCATTTATCTTTTTTTTGCCCCAAAAACCTGCGAACCCGCTCGAGATTCCATGTTCACTTGGGGTTCGCACATGGATATTCAGGCAATCAACGTCCCTTCCAAATCCATACTGACTTTGGCGCCCACATGCACCACCCGGCTGTGCCACTCATCGCCGAGGTAATAATAACGAAGGCTGTCTTTGCCCGGGTCAATCAACTTTTCCAGGTTGGCCTGAAGCTGTTTCAGGCGCGCCGGGTCAAGGATACATTCAAAAACCGAGTTCTGCACACGCTGGCAGTAATTCTGGCATTCTTTGGCCACCTTGCGCAGTCGCTTTTTCCCGGCGGCCGTTTCGGTATTGACATCGTAGGTGACGAGAACCATCATGAGCTTTTTATTAATTCCAAAAGAAGGGTGGGTAAGCGTCCAGGTCGCCGCGCAAAAAGCGCGCCAGCAGCATAGCCTGGACATGCGGAATCAGCCCAAAAGGGATGCGTTCTTTGAGATAGGGATGAATCACTTCTTCCTTTTTGCGCTCCTGCCAGGCTGATAATACCACTTTTCGGGTCTCGTCATCCATCAAGATGCCGCCGCTTTCTTTTTGGGTAAAGCCTTTGCCGCTAACCTGTTTGCGGTTGACAAGTGAAAGCGCCAGACGGTCGGCAAAGACCGGTCTCAGCTCCTCCATCAAATCCAGCGCCAGGGAGGGGCGTCCGGGGCGGTCTTGGTGCAGGAATCCCACGTAAGGGTCCAGCCCGACTGCTTCCAGGGCTGAGGCTACGTCATTGGTTAACAGGGTGTACAAAAAAGAGAGCAGGGAATTCATGTTATCCAATGGCGGGCGTCGGGAGCGTTCTTTGAAGGTAAAAACTTCCCGTTGCTGTAAAATAAGGTGGTCAAATACGCCAAAATAGAGCTTGGCGGCGCTGCCTTCGAAGCCCATCAGGTCGCCAATTGTTTTACAGGTTTGTATTTGCCCCAGGATCTCTTTAAGCGAGGCGGATACTGCGCCCAAAGCCTGGGTATCCACCAGCATGGCGTGGTCGCGCAAGGCCCTCTCAAGCACTTTGCGGCTATTGGCAATTTTCCCCAGCAGAAAAGACGTCGCAATCGCCACACTGATATCCTTTTTTTCTGAGACATTATATTGTTTTTTGCGCAGCAGCACGTTGCCATTTACCTTGCCGGTGACACGTGCCTGGAAGCGCCCATTGGGGGTTAGAAAGCACAGACCCACGTTGCGCTCGGCGCAAGCGCCCATCAGCGCCGGGCTGGCCCCCAGGTAATTGAAGCAGACGATATTTTCCAGGTTGTGCAGGGGCAGGCGCGTGGACGAATGTTCGTCTTTTTTTATCACCACGTTTTCGCCATCCAACGAAAGATAGGCTTCGGGCGTAGTTACGTATAACACATTGGCAAGTTTTTTCATGGGTCAGGCGCTTTCAACCTGCTGCTGGATGTATTTCGATGCCGCAATGACTTTCTCTTGCAGTTCGGGCAGGCAAATATCAGCCAACGAACACGAGTGGCAGGCTTTGGAGGTCTTGACGCGGGGAGTGTAGCCACGTTGAAAATAGGCGTGCATTTCAGCGGACATCCTGCCCACCAGTTCACGCAGTTCTGCGGTTAATTCGATGGCAACCCGGTGGCGTGTCTTGCCATAATAAAGAGTGCCTGCCGGGATGCTGACGGCCAGCATTTCTTCAAGACACATCGCCTGGGCGCACAGTTGCGCCTCGTCGCAGGGGTCGCGTTTTTCGTGGCCGCGTTTATATTCAACCGGGGCAGGCAGATGAAGACCTTCCCGCCCAGGTAATTGCACTCCATCCGGAGATTCTGTGAATTCAACCACATCGCATACGCCCGATAACCCCAGGCGGTAAGAGGCAACCGGTACGGCGCGGGCAGTAATCACTCCTTTCCGGGTTTCCGAAAAGAATGGATCATCCACCCGCTTGTGCAGCAGCTTGCCTTCGACAGTGAGCGCGTTTTCCTGCCATTGGCGCTCAACATGAATCAGCGCCCACTGCCTGCGGCAAAAGATGAAATGCTGAATGCCCGAAAGAGGTAAGAGTTCGTCAGGTTGGTATTCAGGCTTCATACCTTCTCGATCATCGTCACGCCGGCCGGAAGGCTATCTGACTCCACACGTACTTCGTAATCGCTGAAACTGCGCGGCGGATTGGCCTGGGGATTTTTGACCACCTCGACCAGTTCAAATAGGCGATGGGCGGTGGCATTGCCGAGTTCGCTTTCATGCTTGAAAATAACTAGTTTGCGTACTGCCATTTTGCCGTGCGCCGCTGAGCGGTCATGCTCGAACATATTGACCAGAGCCTCCCAGAACAGTTCCAGATCTTCGGCGGAGAAACCGGTGCCTTTGGTTTCGTCATTCGCCAGTTTTGCCGAGACATAGCCTTCAACACGATACAAGCCGTAAGGAACGATATGCTTGCGCCCCATGGTTCGTTCTTTCTCGGCATCCTCGATTTTGGTCACAGTTTGGCGGGTGATGGTCACTTCCTGCTGGACAATCGGGTCAATACTGCGTGAGAAATTGATTTGCACCGGGCCACGCACCTGCCCACAGTTATCGCCGGTGCTCATCACTGCCCCAAAGGTGCGCACATCAAAAAAGTTGGCGCACATCCACTGCCGCGCTTTGTGTACTTCTGAGACTGCCGCCTTTATCCCGGGTTTAAGATCCACGGCGACATAGGCTTCAACGTGATTCTGGTTGAGCGGGATGCCTTCTTTAACATAAATCCGGTAGCCAGGAGCATCACCCTTGACCAGTTCAGCATAATTACGTATTTTACGCTTCAAGCAAACATCGGTAACGATGCCATAGCCAGTTTCCGGGTCGATGCGCGGCATGTTACCCGCGTCCGGGTCACCGTTGGGGTTGCCATTTTCGACATCGTAGAGCAGGACAAATTCATAGCGATTGTTGATAGGGGTAGTCATAGTTTAATTTCCTTTTAAATTGACTTGGATTCGAGTGAGGTTGAATCGACAGGGTTATTTTCGTTTTTTGATACATAAAAAGCCGCCCGCTGGTGGTAGTAACCCAACACAAAAATGCCTTGCTCATCCAGCGTCAGTCGCGCCGGGATGGGGTTTTTCTCCACATCCAGCAGATTTAAAATCTCCTGAATGCGCTGGTCGCTGGCATAGCCAAATTCAGCTTTGGATATATGGTGCTGCGAAAGTCGCAAGAGAACCGGGAACACGCTGGCCGGCGAGGCGCAGGCCGATGTAAAGTAACGGTCTCTAATGCTGGCGTTGACATTGCCAATCGCTTCTTGTTGGACTTTTTCCAGCACGGCGAATAAACGCCCCAGCGCGTAGGCCGGCATGGTGGATTGCTCATTAAGCGACATCGTGAGTACCTCCTGAATGGGTTTTAGGGGTTGGTTGCGATATTTGCGAATGAGAAATGCTTTGATAACTGCAGCCCGCACATAGCCAATTTTCTGGACACCCTTGTCATCGGCATCGGCGCGGATGCGGTTGATGATGGCGTAATAAAGAGCCGCTGGATAGGGAGCGCCTGTCAGAATGGAACGGAACACAGCCCCGGCCATCAGCGGTGAAGCTTGCTTGTCTCTGGCTTTTTTGGAGATGGTTTCATCCAAAATATGCCGAACGGTAATGTGGGCGGGTTGGTTGTCATACTCTTTGACAATTTCCAGATCGCGGTAATGCTGCATCATGCGCTCTACGATTTTCTGAAAAGGGTCTGTG
>JBAVNO010000308.1:0-4482 GCA_049691095.1 Alphaproteobacteria bacterium
GCTCCGCGCGCGGCATGTCGGGGCGCGGGGGCATGGGGCGGGCCGGGACGAAGCCGCCGAAGGCGGCGCGGACCACGCCCGCAACCGCGAACACCTGGGGCGCGAAGTGGCCGAAGAAGAGGCGCGCCGATTCGCGGCCCGAGGTGACGCCGAGGATGGTGATGCGCAGGAGCCGCCGTGCGCTGATCAGCCACACCGGACTGATCACCAGCGAGAGCGCGGTGACGGCGACGATCAAATTGGCCCCTTCTTCGGTGACGATGCCCTCGGTGAAGCCGACCCCGCCCAGTACGAAGGAGAACTCGCCCACCTGGGCCAGGAGAATCCCGGTGATGAAGGCATGGGTCCAGGGCTCGCCGGCGGTCCGCAGCGCCGCGAAATTGAGCCCGGTCTTGAACACGATCACGACCAGGAGGATGAGCATCACCGCGAACAGATTCTTGCCGATGAAGGAAAGGTCGATGAGCAATCCGATCGAAAGGAAGAACGCCATGATGAGAATGCTCTGGATCGGGCGGATGGTGCGCACCATCGCCGGACGTTCGGTGCTGTTGCCGATGACGAGCCCGGCCAGGAACGCCCCATAAGCGGGCGAAAGCCCGATCAGCCCGGTGATGGCCGAGGCGCCGAAGCAAAGGGCGAGCCCGCGAAGCGGCGTGAGGTCGCGGTCGCCGGCGGCGACCCGCGCGAAGGGAAGGCGGATTCTTCGGCGCTGCGTGAGGTAGATGATGAGCAGGACAAGGAAGGCGATCGAAACCGCGATCTTCCCGACGCCCCACCAATCGAAGGCGTGTCCGGCCATTTGCCGAACCACCAGAATCATCGGCACCAGCGCCAGATCCTGGGCGATCAGCACGCCGACCGTGATCTGCCCCACGGCCGAGCGCAGGATGTTCATGCCCTCGAGCATCTTGATCACGACCGCGGTGCTGGAGAGCGCGATCATGAATCCGAACAGGACCGCGACGTTCAAAGGCCAAGTGAGCCAGTGCGCCAGCAGCAGCATGGCGCCGACGCTGCCTGCGATCTGGACGCCGGTGGCGACCAGGGCCTTGGCCCAGACGCCGCGGAATCCGCGCAGCGACAGTTCCATGCCGATGACGAAGAGAAGCAGAATGACGCCGAGCGCGGCCAACCCCGCGATCTCCTGCCGGTCTTTGACGAATCCCAGGCCCGAGGGGCCCAGCAGGACGCCGGCCAGGATATAGCCGACGATGACCGGCTGCTTGAGCCGCGTCATGACGAGCCCGCACAGCACGGCGGCGACTATGGCGAAGGCTAGACCAGTCAGGCCGGGGAGACTCGTCATGTTTCGAATCTAACACGGCCGCAACGCTTCGCCCGAGCCGATCGTGCGAATCGCGCCGGAAAAATGCGGGATGAATGCGCGGGCGCGCGCCGGGGACTAGAGAAGCGACAATTGATCGCCCTTGGCCGGGGGCGGACGGAACTTCGTGGCGTCGAGCGCGGCGGAGTCGCGGGCGAGATCGAGGCGCCGGCAGGCGGCCTCGAACCGCCGCGCGATGAGCTCCGCGATCGGGCCCGAGCCTTTCATGCGCGAGCCGAACGCGGGATCGTTCAGGCGGCCGCCCCGGGCCTGGCGCACCAGGCTCAGCACGCGCCCGGCCTTCAAGGGGGCATGGGCGGCAAGCCACTCGGCGAACAGGTCTTTGACCTCGAGGGGAAGGCGAAGAAGGATATAGCCGGCGCAGTTCGCGCCGGCCTCGCGGGCCCGCTCCAGAATGCGCTCCAGCTCGTGGTCGGTCAGTCCGGGAATGACCGGGGCCACCATGACGCCGGCGGGAATCCCGGCCGCGTTCAGCGCGCGCACGGTCTCGAGCCTGCGTTCGGGAGTGGCGGCGCGGGGCTCCAGCGTGCGGGCCACGGTACGCTCCAGCGTCGTCACCGAAAGCATGACCTGAACCAGCCCCCTTTCGGCCATGGGCGCCAGGATGTCGATGTCGCGGGCGACGAGCGCCGCCTTGGTCACGATCGAGACCGGATGGTTGAACGCCGCCAGGACCTCGAGGATCCGCCGCGTGATCTTGTGCTCGCGCTCGGCGGGCTGATAGGGATCGGTGTTGGTGCCCATGGCGATCGCCCGGCAGCGGTAGCCGGGGCGCCTCAGCTCCCGGTCCAGCAACCGGTGGGCGTCGGGCTTCATGAACAGCCGGCTCTCGAAATCGAGCCCCGGGGAGAGGCCGAGATAGGCGTGGGTCGGCCGCGCGAAGCAATAGACGCAGCCGTGCTCGCAGCCGCGATAGGGGTTGATCGACTGCTCGAAGCCCACGTCGGGCGAATCGTTGCGGGCGATGACGGTGCGGCTGGCGTCGGGCGTCACGGTGGTGCGGAGCGGCGCGGGCGCGAACGCCTCGTCGTCTTCGCTCCAGCCGTCGCCGCGGCCGTCGCTCCAGCCGTCATCGGTTTGGATGCGGGCATGGGGCTCGTACCGGCAGTCCGGATTGCTCACCGCACCCCGGCCCTTGCGGGGGTGGCCCTTCACCGGGCGGTCCGGAATGGGTGCGTCCATTCCAAGAGTGTGCCCAGACGGCAGGAACATTTCAAGAACATTGGTCCAGGCGGGGCGTAACGCAGGGGCCGGAACGGGCAAGGCGTGCATGGCGTGTGTCTTGCCGCCCGGGTGCGGCGCCCGGTGCGGTGGGTTAATGTGGGCGGCCATGTCCGAAGCCCGTTCTGATGTCCGTCTGGGGCCCCGTTTGCCATGCTGAGCGTCGTGATCCCGGCGTTGGATGCGGCGCGCACCATAGGGGCTTGCCTCGGCGCACTGGGTCTCGGCGACACGAAAGGCGAGCGTGGGATCGCGCCCGAATCCGGCGATTTCGAGGTGGTGGTGGCCGACGGCGGGTCCACCGATGGCACGCTCGGGATCGCCCGCGCCTTGGGCGCCCGGGTGGTGCCGGTTTCGCGCGGGCGCGGGGCGCAACTCGCGGCCGGGGCCCGGGCGGCCAAAGGCGACTGGCTGCTGTTCCTTCACGCCGACACGGTGCTGGAGGCGGGCTGGCGCGAGGCGGTGGCTTCGTTCCGCGCCGATCCGGCGAATGCTCGGCGCGCCGCTTCGTTCCGGTTCGCGCTCGACGACGACAGGCCGGCGGCGCGACTCCTCGAGACGGTGGTCGGTTGGCGCTGCCGTGCACTCGGCCTTCCCTACGGCGATCAGGGGCTGATTGTGAGCCGCGCCCTCTACGACGAGGTGGGCGGGTTCGGCCCGCTGCCGCTGATGGAGGACGTGGACCTGGTGCGGCGGATCGGGCGCAGACGCCTCGTCGTCCTCGACGTCGCGGCCGTGACCTCGGCGGCGCGCTACCGCAGCGACGGGTACGTCGCCCGTCCGGCGCGCAACCTCGCCTGCCTCGGCCTTTATTTCCTCGGCATTCCGCCGCGCCTCATCGCGCGCATCTACGGCCGGTGACGTTGCGCGCGCGCCGCCGCCTGATCCTGTTCTTCAAGGAGCCCCGCATGGGCTCGACCAAGCGGCGGCTTGCCCGCGACGTCGGCCCGGTCGCGGCGCTCCGGTTCTACCGCGCCAATCTTCGCTCGCTCGCGCATCGGCTCGGGCGCGATCCCCGGTGGCAGACGTCGGTTGCGGTGGCGCCCGATCGCGCGGCCGCGCGGCCCGTGGCCCTGCGGAGACTCGGATTCGCAGCCGATACGCCGATCGCGCCCCAGGGCGCAGGCGATTTGGGCGCCAGGATGGCGCGGGCTCTCCACGCCGCATCCGTCCCCTCGGTCCTCATCGGCGGCGACATCCCCGGTATAGCGCCCGCCGACATCGAGCGCGCGTTCCGCGCGCTGATGCGGCACGAATTGGTGCTGGGGCCGGCCGCCGACGGGGGCTTTTGGCTGGTGGGCGTGCGGCGCACGGCGCCGCTGCCCCGACTCTTCCGCGGCGTGCGGTGGTCGTCGCGCTTCGCGCTCAGCGACACGCTCGCCAATCTGGCGCCGGGGACGAGGCTCGCGCTGCTCGATTGGCGCGAGGACGTGGACGACGGGGAGGCTTTTGCGAGATGGCTGCGAGCTGCGCCCGGCGGCGCACGCAGGTTCAGCCGGCGCGCCCTTTGAGGTGCTCGGTCAGGCGCGGCATCAGCTCGACGAGATTGCAGGGCCGGTACCGGGAATCGAGCTGCCACTTCAGGATCTCGTCCCAACCGTCGCGGCACGCGCCGGGCGAGCCGGGCAAGGCGAACAGATAGGTGCCGCCCGCGACGCCGCCGGTCGCCCGCGATTGGAGGGTCGAGGTCTTGATCTTCTCGTAGCTCAGCATCCGGAACAGCTCGCCGAAGCCTTCGATCTCCTTCTCGTACACGGCCCGGAACGCCTCGGGCGTCACGTCGCGTCCGGTCACGCCGGTGCCGCCGGTGGAGATCACCACGTCGATCTTGGGATCGCGTATCCATTCCTTGAGCTTGGCGACGATGGCGTCCTTGTCGTCGCGCACGATGGCGCGCGCCGCCAGGCCGTGGC
>JBAVNO010000309.1:0-18659 GCA_049691095.1 Alphaproteobacteria bacterium
GGCCACCATCGGCGCGAAGCCGAGGCTTCGCATGCCTTCGATCAGAACGTCGCAATTGCGCCGGTAGCGGGCGAGCCGCGCCTCGCGCCCGCCCTCGCGGAGGAATTCGTCGAGCGCCGCGTCGAGCGCCGCCATGACGTGGGTGGGCGGCGTGAAACGCCACTGGCCGGTCTGCTCCAGGAACCGCCATTGGTCGTGGAGATCGAGGCTGAGCGAGGGTGCGTTCCCTGCGCTTGCCTCCAGCGCCGAGCGTTGCGCGATCACGAAGGCGAGCCCCGGCACCCCTTCGAGACACTTGTTCGAGGACGCCATCACCGCGTCGTAGGGAATTTCGCGCGCCGACAGGGGCAGGATGCCGAAGGTGCTCATGGCGTCGACGAGCAGGCTGCGCCCGGCGTCCTTCACCGCGGCCGCGATGTCCTCGAGCGGATTGAGGATGCCGGACGTGGTTTCGCAGTGCACGGCCGCGACATGGGTCAGGCCGCGATCGGATTTCAGCGCCTGCGCCAGATCGCGCGCGCGGACCGGTTCGGTTTCGCCGGTCTCGACCACCGAAAAGCCGCGCCCCAGGCGCTCGCACATGCGCGCCATGCGCCGGCCATAGACCCCGTTCACCAGCACCAACAGCTTGCCCGAGCGCGGCACCAGGGTGCCCAGAGCGGCCTCCACGCCGAAGGTTCCGCTCCCCTGCAGGGGCACGCAGACGTGGCTTGCCTCCCCGTCGACGATTCCGAGCAATCGCGTCCGCACGCGGGCGGTGATCGCCGTGAAATCGGCATCGCGGGACCCGTAGTCGCGCAGCATCGCCCGCTTGGTCGCCTCGGCGGTGTTGATCGGCCCCGGCGTGAACAGCCAGGGGTCGGGTCGCGATGCGCTCATACGCTCCTCTGCGCCCTGATTGGCACCTTGCGCTGGCCGCGTACGCCTGCGTGCGGTGCGGGGGGTCCGGGCGGTCCGCAGCCTATCCCGGCAACCCCGCCCCGGGGAAGGGCGGAAGGCCTATTTAACGAAATCTTCGGCTTGTCCCCCTAGGCTTTGTACCCGTCGGGCCGAAGCAGGGACCCATTCTCCGGCCGCGACGCGATATTCCCGATCCAAGGAAGGCTTTCCCATGACCATGACCATCTACGAACGCTTGGGTGGCGATGCCGCGGTGAACGCGGCGGTCGACATCTTTTATCGCAAGGTTCTTTCCGACTCGCGTATCAGCCGCTTTTTCGACGCCACCGACATGGACGCCCAGCGCGCCAAGCAGAAGGCCTTCCTCACCATGGCCTTCGGCGGACCCAACCGCTATTCGGGCAAGGATCTGCGCACCGCCCATGCGGGCCTGGTCAAGCGGGGGTTGAACGATACGCATTTCGATGCCGTCGCCCAACACCTTCAGGCGACGCTGAACGAGCTCAAGGTTCCGGCGGACTTGTCACGCGAGGTGATGGCGGTCGCCGCGTCCACCCGCAACGACGTGCTCGGCCGCTGATGGCCACGGCCGCCCGCGCGCGACCCGAACCGGCGGAGACCAGTCTCCGCTTTGGCGGCGCAACCTACGGCCGCCAGCCCGGGGAAACGGTCCTCGACGCCCTGCTGCGTCATGGCGTGGAGATCCCCTATTCCTGCCGCAAGGGCACCTGCCTCATTTGCACGGTGAAGTGCGTGTCGGGGAACCCGACGCCGGCGGCCCAGGAGCCACTACCCGAGACCCTGCGCACGCAGGGCTTTGTCCTGGCCTGCCAGTTCGCGCCCGAGGGCGACGCGGAGATCGCCCCTGCCGACGATCAGGCGATGTTCGCGCCCGCCGAGATCATCGCCAACGACCCGATGGGGCCGACGGTGCGGCGCCTTCGCCTGCGCCCGCTATCGCCCTTCGACTACCGGCCCGGGCAATTCCTGAATCTGAAGATTCCGCTCGGCACGACGCGCAGCTATTCGCTCGCCAGCGAGCCGAGCTGCGATCGGTATCTGGAGTTGCACATCCGGCACAGGGAGAACGGCGCCTTGAGCGGCTGGGTGTTCGAGAAGGCCGCCCCCGGCGACCGCGTCGAAATCGCCGGCCCGTTCGGCCACAGCTTCTACGTACCGGGCAAGCCGGAGCAGCCGATGTTGATGGTCGCCACCGGGACGGGTCTCGCACCTCTGATCGGCATCCTTCGTGACGCGTTGCGGTGCGGCCACACCGGGCCGATCCGGATCTATCACGGCAGCAGGCAGAGGGAGGGCCTCTACCTCGATTCCGCGCTGAAAGAGGTGGCGAAGCGGCGGACCGGCCTCAGCTATTCCGCTTGCGTCTCCGGCAGCGAGCCGACCAACGACGTGCGGCGCGGGCGCGCCGATCAGCTTGCCTTCGGCGACCTCAAGTCGCTCAACGGCTGGCGGGTCTTCCTGAGCGGCAATCCGGCGATGGTCCATGCCGCCAAGAAGACGGCATACCTTGCGGGCGCAAGGCTCGAGGACATTCACGCCGATCCATTCGAATTGCGGGATTTGCGGCGCTGGCCGCGCGACTGACACCCACTGACGCCCTAGGGCGGAGTCAGCACGCCGGGCCCATGAACGCGCGCACCGAGAAATCGCGGCCGAAGGGAACCGTGCGGCCATGCTCCGATAGGTACAGGGCCTGTATGGCGTGAGCCTCGCGCTCGCGCAGGCGCCAGCGCACGATCGGATGCTGGTTCTCGAACCGGCCGGCCAGGTCCTGGGCGTAATGGACAAGCTCGTGCAATAGGACCGAGGTCGCACAGACATTGGATGCGACCTGCAAGTCTTCGTCGATGTAGATGACGCCGGCGTCGGGGTAGAGGCCGAGAATGGTGCACGATCCCGTGCAGGCCATCTTCTCGAGATAAGCGTGGGGAACCATCGCCACCAGCGGCGCGTGTTCGGGAACCGGGTAACTGCTGTGCGCGGCGATCCAGGCCATCAGCCCGGCGACCAGCGCTTTCATCGTCCCAAGCTCCATCACGTACCTCCTCGGCCATTGCTGCCGGCCGACGATCGGTTTGGATGCCTCCCTGTCACCGCCCCGCGGTGATGACGCTAACCCCTTCCCTCAGTTTTTCGTTGCCTCGTGATCGTCGCTCCGAAGACGGGCTCAGTTCAATCTGGACCTGCCTTCTCCCATACATTTAACGCATCCGCGTCTTAAGAAAAGGTTTAAAGCGGAACTATCGCCGGCAAATCGACTCAAATTCCCGTGATCGGCCCCGCCCCGGGCGGGGCGTGCGTGCGGCGCCGCGTATATGCGTTTTTGCTGAATTTAGCGGGCTTGTCGGGCGCTCGGGCGCCGTGACATTTTGCCGCCGGCAACGATCCTGGGGGTTGGGTTGGGTTGGGATGGCGCGCCGGATCGGGGGAAGGCCGACCAAGCGGGGCCTCGCGCCGCGAAGCCCCGGTCGGAGCGCAAGACCTCAGAGCTC
Source organism: Alphaproteobacteria bacterium (assembly GCA_049691095.1). Classification (GTDB taxonomy): domain Bacteria; phylum Pseudomonadota; class Alphaproteobacteria; order DATDPM01; family DATDPM01; genus JBAVNO01. The sequence continues at coordinate 3,414 of JBAVNO010000309.1, forward strand.
GAGGACCAGAATCTCGCCCTTGCCGTCCACCGCGATGTCACCCGCCAGCTTGTGCACTCGGACGTGGCGGTCCTTGGCGTGGGTGAACGGCGCGCCGAAGCGGTTGAGATAGTCGAGATAGAGGCCCAGGAACTGAAGGTCGTGGCCGCCGCAGTCGGTGAAGGTGGCCGGCCGGTGGGCAAGCGGCCGGTACAGAAGAAGTGTCCCGCGGCGCATGGCGAACCCGACGAAATCGCCGACCCGTCCCTGGACCACGATCGAGCCCGCGGTCATGCGGGCGCCGCAATAGTCCCCGGCATCGCCCGCGATCAGGATGTTGCCGCGGCGCATGTGGTCGCCGACGCGTTCGCCGGCGTTGCCCGAAACCACCACCACGCCGCCGTTCATGCCCGCCGCCTCTCCCGGGATCGCGGCGCCCAGGAAATCGCCGGCGTCGCCGCCGATGCGGATCTCGCCCTGCCTCATGGCGCTGGCGGTAAAGGGCCCGGTGTTTCCGGACACGGCCAGCTTACCGCCAGTCATGCCGAAACCGGCATAGGCGCCCACGTCGCCCGCAACCGTGATCGTGCCCGCGCTCATGCCGGCGCCCACCCGGTCGAGCCGGCCGGTCGCGTTGGCGAACACGAGCTCGCCGCGCCACGGCAGCGGCTCGCCCACGACCTCGAACAGCTCGCCGACGATGACCTTCCGGTTGCCGTACCAAAGAGGGAGCGCCGCGACGTCCGTTTGGCTCCTGCCGGCAAGCGTATTGGGCGTCAGCGACGAGGCGTCGAGCCGGTAGCGCAACGGTTCCCGAAGCGAAAGAGTCAGCCTGCTCATGCCAGGACCTTCCGCAGATGGAATTGATACTGGCCCAGCTTGCCGCCGTAGTTTCCGGCGCTGATCCTCGTCACGCCCGAGGCCTCGCCCATGGCGCAGATCGCCTGAATGCCCGCGCCCATCGCCGCCGCCACCGCCTTGTCGGTCAATCCGTCGATGACAATTTCCATCACCGACTCGACGTCGGCGGAAAGGTCGGACGTGCTGAGGCCCTTGAGCGTCGGGCAGTAGGAGTCGTTGGTGGAGGCGATCAGCGACTTGTACTTCGAGCCCACCTTCGAACCCGACCGCACGATTCCACCCGGAAACGGCATCACGACGCCCGCAACCTGGCGCATGGCGTCCACGGCGCGCTCCGCCGCCGCCAGGGCCTCAGGCCTGGAGCGGCCCAGGATCAGAATGTTGCCGCCCCCGACCGCACGGGTGATGTAGGCGTAGTCCTCGCACAGGAATTCGCCGTCCATGACCGGAATGCGCCAATAGCGCTTGCCGCCGAACACCTTGGAAACCTGGAATCCGTCGCCGAAGAACCGGAGCGCCGATCCCATCTTGATCTTGTCGTCGCCATCGATGCCGGAAAACAGCGCCGAGGTGGGCGATGTCATCACGCATTGGCCGGCGCGTTTCAGGACCTGCTTCGCCAGCTCCGTGCCCGACATGGCGAACAGAAGGACGGTCACCCCCGGCCGGCCGTCCGGCGTGTCCCTGGGGGCCAGCGTTCTCCCGATGCCGGCCTCGCAGCCGCAGGCGATGACCGAGGTCGCGAAGCCCGTCATGGCGTTGGCCGCGTTGAGGGCCCATTGCAGCGTGTCGGCGGTGATGATGAGGCGCGTGGCCTTCATGCTGAAGGCCTCGGCGAAGGTATCGTCGATGAGGATGCCGTTGACGATCACGGGCGGCCCCCGTCGTCGCGCCGCGGATGGCACGGCTGCACGATGGCGTGGAAGCGGTTCTGGTCGGCGAGCTCGCTTTCGGAGAACGCGAAATGCTCCATCCGCATGCTCAGGAAATCGTCGAAGTAGGTGCGCAGCGATTTTTCGATGCCGCGGTCGTAGTCGGGCCGCACGACGTGGGTTCCGCCCCAGGTGACGGCAACGAGTTCGCCTTTCCGCGCCACCAGCACGCCGTCCTTGAACACCAGGTCGGGCTTCGCGAACATGCGCTCCTTGTCCGCGTCGTCGGTGTAGACCACGATGTCGGCGGCGGCGCCGGCGCCGAGATGGCCGCGATCGGCAAGGCCCAGAATCCGCGCCGGCGCGGCACGGGTCATGATCGCGATCTCGTAGAGCGTGTATTCGCGGTCGAGGGAAGGCAGCGCGCTGGCGGCGGCGGCGTGTTTATTGATCTTGGCCAGCGTGTCGTTGCGGAAGCTGCGGTCCATCAGCAGGCGAATGAGGTGCGGGTAGGTCGTGAAAGGCGCGCCGTTCGGGTGGTCGGTGGTGAGGAACACCCGCCACGGGTCGTCCACCAGCAGGAAGATTTCGAGCCCGATCGCCCACTGCAGGGCGTTGACGAAGTTCTTGTCCCGGTACTGGAAGGGCACCAGGCCGCAGCCCGCCTCGCACTCGATGTCCATGCACACCCATTTGTTGGGGTTCGCGAAGCCGCGGTTCTGATGCTGCGCCATGGTGTCGCCCGAGGCCGTGACCGTCTGGCCGAACATGATCTGGCCCACGTCGGTGGTGATGTTCTTGTTCTTGTTGATCGCTTCGGCGATCCGCGCGGCCCCGGACGAGAATCGGCGGTCGCCTTCGGTGCCGTAGGAATGGAACTGGATGTGGGTGAGGTGAAGCGGCAGGCCCTCGATTCCGGCGATGGTGCGAAGCGTGGTGTCCTGGTTACCGGGCACGCCGAGATTGCAGCCGTGCACGTGCAGCGGATGGGGCACGCCGAGCTCCATGACCGCGCGCGCCAGGGTCTGGAGGATGGTGCGCGGCGTGATCCCGTAATGGGGCCCGGACTCGTCGAGGTCGAGCATCCGGCTGTTGAACTTGAAGGCGTTGATGCCGCCCGCGTTCACGACCTTGATGCCGACGGCCTGGGTGGCATGCAGCATCCAGGCCACGTAATCGTTGATCTGTTTCTGGCTCGCCTCGGCCGCGAGCATCCGGAGCAGCAGGTCGTCGCTCCCCATCATCACGTAGCCGCCCTTGTCGATGATGGGGATGTCGGCCATCTCGAGATGGGCCTGGCGCGTGTTCACCGGGACCATCGCCGGCTCGAAGGCCGCCGTGTAGCCCATCTGGGCATAATGGTAGCCGGTGATATGGCTGGTCGGCGTGGCGTGGCCGCTGCCGGAGCGCCGCAGCTTGGTTCGCTCCTCGTGAGCCTTGGCGTGATGCTCGGGCAGCAGCGCCCGCGCGATGTTCATCTTGCCGCCGGCGATGTGGCTGTGGAGGTCGATGGCGCCGGCCATCACCACCTTGCCGGTCACATCGAAGGTCTGGTCCGGCGTCCCTTTCGGCTTGGCCACGATGCGGCCGTCGCGCACATAGATGTCGCGCGCCTCGCCGTCGGTACCGTTGGCGGGGTCATAGACCCGACCGCCCGCAAGCTTGACCAGCATCACGAGCCCTCCGCCAAACTCAAGAAACGCTCTTCGATCGCGGCCAGCACGTCGGATGCGCGCGGCAGCCCGCCGTCGCGGAGCTTCGCGAGCGGCAGCGACGTGACGGCGTCGGTGCGGGCGATGTGGCCCGCATGGTCGATGCCGGGAACGCCGACCGGGATATAAACCACCGGCTCGCGCTTGAACGCGGCGCCGGGCGCGCCCACGACGACGGTGGGCAGCTCGGTTTCGAAGGGCAGGTCCGCGGCCTCGAATCCGGAAATCCAGAGCACCGAGTCGACGTCGCCGCTGGCGATCAAACGGCGCCAGCCGAAGAGATGGGGGTCGTATTCCGGGTACCCGCGGGCGAAACTGATGCGGAGCGGGAAACCCGCCTGCCAGGTCGCCGCCTGGCCCGCGCCGAGCGCGTTGTCGCCGCCGCCAAGGGGCAGGCACGAGAACCGGCTGGTCTCGTTGATGTCGGTGACGAGATTGCAGATCGCCTGCACCGCAAGATCGCCGTGCGGCCCTTCCAGATCGGCCGCGGCCCAGGCGACGACGCCGTAGTGCGCGGCCTTGATCCGCGCCACCAGATCCCCGAGCGCCTCCAGCGAGGCGCCGCCGACCGAGCCCGCCTCGAGCCTGCGGCCGTGATAGACGGCGCGGAGCGCGCCGAACACTTCGCCCAATCGCCTTATGTCGCAGTCGATGACGTGGGGGGCGCGCCCATCGGGGGAAAAACCCGGCGCGGTGTCGAGGCCCGCGCCCAGATAGACGATTTCGCGTTTGGCCGGTTCCGGTTTCACCAGCGCATGCTGGTTCCATACGCAGCGCTCGAAGAATCGCGGGAACCGCGACACGATGTCCGTGCCGGCGACGATCAGAAGATCGGTTCGGTTCTTCACCTCGGCCAGGGTGGTCGCGATCCACCCTTTATCCTGCATGGCGAGCACATTACGGAAGGTAACGTCCGATCCCGCATGATCGACGATCGCTCCCGCCCGGTCGGCGAGGCCGATCGCCGCCTTGGCCCCGGCGATGTCGGTCGCCAGTCCGCCGATCAGCGGCTGACGGCTGTCGCGAAGAATCCGCGCGGCGCGTTCGCACGCCTGCTCGAGGCTGGCCTTCTTGCCGTCCACCCGCGCAGGCGCCTCCGCGCCCGCCGCTTCGAAACGGCGTTTCGCCAGGTCGCAGCCCTTCGCGGTCACGAGCGCGCTCTTGCTGGCTTGCGCGATCTTGACCTCGAGGTCATCGCAGCACAGCCCGCAGAACGGGCAGGCGGTCGCTGCCTGTGGCTTGGCTTTGGCGCGCACGGAAATCTCTCGGGATTGTCGGGTCAGCTATCGTACTTGATGTAGGCGAAGCGCGGATCGGCGGGAGTTCCCTCCAGCACCCCGCCCGTTTTGCCGGGTTGCCACTGGATAACGTCCTCGATCCGCTTTGCCAACTCAAAATCCTTGTCGGTGATGCCCTTGGCCGCGTGATTCATGAGCCGGACCTCGACCCAGGCGTAAGAGGCGGTGATGTCGGGATGGTGCCAGGCCGCCTCCGCGAGGTGACCCACGGTGTTGATCACCATCAGCGTGCCCTTCCAGCCGCTGGTCCGGTACTTACGGCGGATCCAGCCCCGGTCCAGAGCCCAGTGGGGCAGCTCCTTCTTGAGACGGTCCTCGACCTCCGCGTCGGTGTACACGCGTTCCTTCGCCCGTTCGGTCATGTGCGCCTCCCTCGGCGGCCGTTCCGTGCGCCTTCAGGCCGGTGCGCGTTCGGTTCGGTGCGTTCAAGGGTAACGTAATGCCGCGAAAAGGCGACGGGCAAGCGGCTTCCGCCCGGCCATTCGTCGCAGGCGCCGAAGACGCCGGCCCGGGTCCTTGCCGTTCGCGTCTCCGGGGACGGATTGCGGCGGCCCGATCTGCGCGTCTCGACCGCCGCCGCTTCGTGTTATAAAGCGGCATTCGCCCCAGCGTCGGAATGGGTATTCGTCGAAACGGGTATTCAAGGTCGCGTCCACAAGGTTCGATACCATGCCAGCCGCCATGTCCCGTCACGCTTCCGTCACCGTTGACGTGCCGGCCCGCCTTCACCTCGGCTTCCTCGATCTGAACGGGGGTTTGGGGCGCCGTTTCGGCAGCATCGGCATCGCCGTCGAGGGCATTCGCACCCGGCTGCATGCCGTGCCCGCGGACGGCATCGCCGCCACCGGGCCGTCGGCGGATCGCGCCGCCCTGTTCGCGCGCCGGCTCGCCCAAGGCTTGCGAATCAAGGGCGGCGTGCGGATCACCGTGGAAGAGGCCATCCCCGAGCACGCCGGGCTTGGCTCGGGCACCCAGCTCGGGCTGGCCGTCGGCTCCGCCTATGCCCGCCTCTACGGGCTTTCCGTCGACGCGCGCACGATCGCCCAGGTGCTGGGACGCGGGGCGCGGTCGGGCATCGGCATCGGCGTCTTCGAGCAGGGCGGCGTGCTGGTCGACGGCGGCCGCCGGGACGAGGGGGCCGCGCCGGCGCCGATCGTCGCGCGCATGGACTTCCCCGAAGACTGGCGCATCCTGCTGGTGCTGGACGAGGCGGCGCAGGGTCTGCATGGCGCCGCCGAGATCGAAGCCTTCCGCGCGCTGCCCCCGTTTCCGGCGGAACTGGCGGCGCACTTGTGCCGGCTGGTGCTGATGGTCGCCTTGCCGGCGCTGGCGGAGGCCGATTTGGCGTGCTTTTCGGGCGCGGTGGCCGAGATCCAGTCCGCCGTCGGCGACTATTTCGCCGCCGCCCAGGGCGGCCGGTATGCAAGCGAACGCGTGGCCGCCGTGCTCGAAGGGCTGCGGTCCCGGGGCGTCACGGGCATCGGCCAGAGCTCGTGGGGGCCGACCGGCTTCGCGCTGCTCGGCGACCCTGAGACCGCAAAGGCCCTGCATGACGAGCTATGCCGCAACCGGAGCGCTGGCGACGGTCTCCGGTTCATGCTATGCCGTGGCCGCAACAGGGGGGGACAAATCGAGATCGGGGCGTCCGTCGCGGCACGGCTTGATGGTGTTCGCCGCTGAGCCGCCCGGGCTGCTGAGCCGCTTGGCGCGCCGCGGGACCGGTTTCGAATAGTCATCGGAATTTTTCACCGCAGATTGCAGCAATTCATTTCGGAACGAGGACTTAGGAATGCAACGGCCGCACTTGATCCACATGATCACCCCCGACGCGAACGTGAGCCCGTTCGACGTCAACATGGCGTACGACGCCGGCTTCGACGCCGTGGTCCCGTACACGCACGTGGCGCTCAAGGACGTTCGCGGGCTGGTTCAGGACATGATCTTTTCCCGCTCCGTGAACGACGTGAAGCGCACCGCGCTCTTCATCTGTGGGCGCGATGCCTCGCTGGCGCTCGACATGCTGAACAAGGCCAAAGAGGCGATGGTGCCGCCTTATGAGATTTCCTGTTTCCCGGACCCGGCCGGATCCTTCACCACCGCCGCCGCCATGGTGGCGTGCACCGAAAAGATCTTGCGCGACAAATTCAAGACGACGCTCAAGGGCCTGAAGGTGAAGATCTTCGGCGGCAAGGGCATCGTGGGCAGTATCGGCGGGGTCATTTGCGCCAAGGCCGGCGCCGAGGCGACTCTGGTGGGCTATGACGGGGTCGAGAACGTCAAGCGCAAGGCTGATGAATTCAAGGCCCGTTTCGGGGTCGACTTGATCCCCGCCGACGGCAGCACCGAGGAACTCAACACCAAGCTTCTCGAGGACGCCGATATCCTGTTCTGCGCGGCGCGCGCCGGCACTCAGGTCCTGACCAAGGCGCAGCTCGCGACCGCTCCGCAGATCAAGGTGGTGGCCGACGTGAACGCGGTGCCGCCGGCGGGCGTCGAGGGCGTGGGCCTCAAGGACGACGGCGTGAAGCTCGAATCGGGCGCGTTCTCGATCGGGCCGCTCGCCTCGGGCGACATCAAGGTCAAGACCCAGCGCGAGCTTCTGGTCACGCTGTGCAACTCGGAAAAGTCCGTGTACCTGAACTTCATGGAAGCGACCCAAGTTGCCCGCAAACTGGTCGGGCTGGCCTGAACCGGTCCCGGTCCTGATCGCGGCTTCGTCGGGCCGGGCCTTGGCGGCTTCGGCCCGGCGGGCCGGCCACCGTATCGCCGTCCTCGACCTCTTCTGCGACACCGACCTGGCGGCGTTGACGGGCGCCTGCGCCAAGGTCTCTCGGGCCAGCGCGGGGGGCTTCGACGAGGACTCGCTGCTCGAGGCCGCCTTGCGTTTGGCGCCGCCCAACGATTCCCCCGAATGGGCCTTCGTATACGGGGCGGGATTCGAAGCCCGGCCGCAATTGATCGACCGCATGGCGGCGGGCCGGACTCTCTTGGGCAACACCGGGGCGGTCGTGGCGGCGGCCAAGGACCCGGTCCGGCTCAACGCGGCGCTGGACCGGCTCGGCCTTCCCTATCCCGAGACGCGTCTCGATCCGCCCCGGGACCGGGACGGCCCGTGGCTCGTCAAGCAGGTGGGGGGCGCCGGGGGCATCCATATCCGTTATGCCCGCCCGGACGAGGCCGAGGGCGAGCGCCGCTACTACCAGCGATTCGTCGAGGGGCGCGCGGTCTCGGCCCAGGTGCTGGGCACGAAGGACGGGGTGACTTGCCTGGGCTTCAGCGAACAGTGGCCGGGCCCGGGCTCGCTCGCGGCACCCTTCCGCTTCGGCGGCGCCGTGGCGCCGGCCGAGCTCTCCGGCGCGCTCGCCCGAAAGCTGGAAGATGCGGGCTGCCGTTTGGCGGACCTGCTTGGCCTGGTCGGGCTCAACAGCGTCGATTTCATCGTCGACGACGGAGCGGAAGCCTTCCACGTGATCGAGGTGAACCCGCGCCCGGGGGCCACCCTGGAGCTTTTCGAGCGGGCCTTCGGCGCCTCGCTCTTCGCCCTCCATCTGCGCGCGGCAGGCGGCGAGACGCTCGAACCACCGGCGCTGCCGGCCGCCACGGCGGCGCACGCAAGCGCGATCCTCTACGCCGACGAGGCGTTCGCCTTTCCCGACGGTTTCGTGTGGCCCGAATGGACGGCCGACCGCCCCGCCGGCGCGACCCGGATCGGCCAGGGCGAGCCGGTCTGCACCGTTTTCGCGCAGGCGCACATCCCTCCGGGGGCTTCCGCCGATCCGGGCGGCCGGGCGGCGCGGGCGCGCGAGCTTGCCCTGGCCCGGAGCGAGGCTTTACGCGATGACGTTCGGCGGTGTATCCAATCCCGGACTTAGCACGCGGTCGCCGAGAGCCGCGCACCAAAGAGCATCGAAGGGCGACCAGCCGGATCCGGGGGGGACATGACTGAAAACCTGAAAATGAAAACGGCCGAGACGCCGGTCCAGGACTGGCCCAGCGTCAACAAGGCGGTAGGCCCGCTCGTGGACCGGCTGGTGCGCGAGGCCGGGAACCTGCGCGTCGGCGTGAGCCGGACGGCCGAGGGCTGTACCTTGGTGGATGCCGGAATCGCGCACCCGGGCGGCCTCGAGGTGGGACGCCTGGTGACCGAGATCTGCATGGGCGGGCTGGGCTTCGCCTCCATCGCGCCGTCGCCCAGGTTTCCCCACTGGCCTTGGGCCATCAATGTCCATTCGGCCAATCCGGTCCTGGCGTGCCTGGGGAGCCAATACGCCGGCTGGAGCCTGAATTTCGGCAAGTTCTACGCGCTCGGCTCGGGTCCGGCGCGCGCGCTGGCGGCCCGCGAAGGGCTGTTCGGCGAGCTCGGCTATCGCGACAAGGCGGACGCGACGGTGCTCGTGCTCGAAGTGGACAAGACGCCGCCCGCGGAACTGATCGAGAAGGTGACGCGCGATTGCGGCGTCGCCGCGGACCGGCTCACCATCATCCTCACGCCGACCACGAGTCTCGCCGGCAGCGCCCAGGTGGTGGGCCGGGTGCTCGAGGTCGCGCTGCACAAGGTTCACGCGCTGCACTTTCCGCTGGACCGGGTCGTCGACGGCGCCGGCACCGCGCCGCTGCCGCCTCCGGCCACGGATTTCCTGGCCGGCATGGGCCGCACCAACGACGCCATCATCTACGGCGGCACCGTCCATCTGTTCGTGACCGGCCCCGATGCCGAGGCGAAGAAGCTGGCCGAAGAGCTGCCGAGCAGCCGAAGCCGCGACTACGGCAAGCCCTTCGCGGACGTCTTCAAGACCTACAAGGGCGATTTCTACGCCATCGACGCCATGCTGTTCAGCCCCGCCCGCGTGATCGTCAGCAGCATGGAAAGCGGCCGCACCTTCCACGCCGGGGCGGTGAACGAGGCGATGCTGGACACGTCGTTCGGGTATGAGGCCGCGCCCTAAAGTCGCACTCTTCAGCGACAGCCCCGATTGGCACGCGCGGCGCCTGAGCGCCGCGCTCGCCGCCCGGGGCACGGACTGCGTGTGCCTGTCGCTGACGAATTGCGCCTTCCAAGCGGGCGATGCGCCGGGCGGCGGAGCGTCCGGGGCGGGCCTTCTCCTTCCGGGATTCGAGGACGGCCCACCCGACGGGGCCTTGGTGCGATTCATTTCCGCGGGAACGCTGGAACAGATCACGCTTCGACTCGACATGCTGCATGCGTTGGACGCGCTGGGCATCCCCGTCTACAACGACGCCCGCGCCATCGAGCGCACGGTGGACAAATCCATGACCACGTTCCTGCTGCAGCGCGCGGGGCTCCCGACGCCGCCCACCTGGGCGACCGAGTCGCGGGAACGCGCGCGCGCGATCGTCGAGTCCGAAATCGCCGCCGGCCAAAAGGTCGTCCTCAAGCCTTTGTTCGGCGCGCAAGGAAAGGGCTTGCGCCTTCTCCGGTCGGCCGACGAGCTGCCGGAGCCGGAAGCCTTCAACGGCACCTATTACCTTCAGCGTTACGTCGACACCGGCGAGGGGAGTTGGCACGACTGGCGCGTGCTGGTGGTGGGCCAGACCCCCATCGCCGCCATGATCCGCCGCGGCAAGCACTGGATCACCAACGTGATGCAAGGCGCGACCTGCGAACGGGCGGCGGCCGAAGGGGAACCGGCGCACCTTGCCGTGGCGGCCACGCGTGCGGTCGGCGCGGGCTACGCGGGCGTCGACATCGTCCGTGACGGCGACGGCCGCTTCCTCATCCTCGAGGTCAACAGCGTGCCGGCGTGGAAGGGGCTCCAAAGCGTGACCGACCTCGACGTGGCGCAGACCATCGTCGACGATTTCCTGGCCCGGATTCCCGCCGCCGGCCCGCGCGCGGCCGCGATGTGACGGCGCCCATGGTCGCCTCGAAGCCGGACTCGGGCGGCGCATCGGAAGCGGTCCGCCGCGCCTTCGAACACGCCTGCCTGACCGAGATCGAATCGCTCAAGCCCGGCAACGTGCACATGTTCTCGGGCGGCCACGGCATGAGTGCCGAGGACTTCGCCGCCAGCGCGCGCGCCGCGGGCGCGGTGATCGCCAAACCCGGGCTTGGCGTGGGCGGGCGCATCGAGGCCGCGGTCGAGGCGACCTGGGCCGCCGTGTCGTGCAATACGAACCTGGGCATCGTCCTGCTGTGCGCGCCGCTGATCGAGGCGGCCATGACCGCCGGGCCGAGGCGGGATCTTCGCGCGCGGCTGAACGCCGTGCTCGACGGGTTGACCCGGGACGATGCCGAGCTCGCCTTCACCGCCATCCGCCGCGCCAACCCCGCCGGTCTGGGAGAGAGCGCGCGCCACGATGTCCGCGCGCCCGCCCGAGGGACATTGCTCGAAGCCATGAGGGAGGCCGCCCCACGCGACCTCATCGCGCGTCAATACGCGACCGGCTTCGCCGACGTGTTCGCGATCGGCGTGCCGCGCATCGCCGACACGATGAAGCGGCTTGGCCGCGATCCCGCGGCGCGGCCGTGGGCGGCGACGGCCGCGCACTTGGCGTTCATGGCCGCCTTCCCCGACACCCATATCGTGCGCAAGCACGGGGCCAAGGCGGCAGAAGACGTGCGCATCGACGCGGCGCGGCTTGAATCGGCGTTTCGGAGTTGCGCCCATCCGGCATCGATGTTCGACGAACTTCTCGCCTTCGATAAGGCACTGAAGGCGCGGGGCTTAAACCCCGGAACCAGCGCCGATCTGACGGTAGCAAGCTTGCTCGCCGCAGACCTTCCCGATATATTTCGGGGTCAAACCGCCAGCCGAGGACCGGGTCGGCTCGATTAGAGTCGTTCTTTGGTTTTGGCTAAGTGCGGTTGTTTGCTATGAATTAATAGATTTAACGGCTGCCTTAGGCGGCCACCACAGGGGAGGACCACTAATGGCGAAGATTACCAAACTTATGGTCGGCGAGTCGCTCGTCGGCGACGGGAACGAGGTCGCGCATATCGATCTGCTCCTCGGTCCGCGCGGCAGTTCCGCCGAAACCGCGTTCGTGATGACGCTCACCAATCAGAAAGAGGGCGTGAACGGCCTGCTCGCCGTGGTCGCACCCAACCTGATGGCCAAACCCGCGACCGTGATGTTCAACAAGGTGACCATCAAGGGCGCCAAGCAGGCCGTGCAGATGTTCGGCCCGGCGCAGGCCGCGGTGGCCCAGGCCGTGACCGATTGCGTCGCCGACGGCACGATCCCGGCGGACGAAGCCGACGACATCTTCATCGCGGTGGGCGTGTTCATCCACTGGATGGCCGACGACGATCACAAGATCCAGAAGTTCAATTACGAGGCGACAAAGCAGGCGATCAAGCGTGCGGTGGCCGGCGAACCGAAGGCTCGCGACGTCGTCGCTCAGCGCAATACCGCGAAGCATCCCTTCGCGGCCGGGTGAAAGTCCCGCACTTCGGAGCCAGCCAAGAGCACGCAACCGCGCGGCGGTTGGTTGTCGAAGCTGCTAAAGATGTTCACGGGCGGGTGACGAAGCCACCTGCGCGTGGCGAAAAAAAGAGAGGGAGACGCCATCGCGTCTCCCTCTTTTTTTATGAGCCGGCGATTATGGGCCGGTGATTATGGGCCGGTGATTATGGGCCGGTGATTATGGGCCGGCTGATCCTTGACGGTCCGGCGGAGCGCGGCGGATCGATCGCCGCACCGCGCCGTCACGCAAGGCGGGCGCGCTTTGTCCGGTCGAAATCCTTCAGCTCCGCGGCGGCGATGGCCCCGGTGTGAAGCGCGGTGGCGATGAGCGCGCCGGCCGCGCCCGTTCCCCGCAGCGCCGCAAGGTCGCCGAGGTTGCGCACGCCTCCGGCCGCGAATACCAGCCTGGGCCCCGCTCGCTCGCAGGCGGCGGCGACGCGGGCGAAATCGGGGCCGCCCATTTGGCCAACGCGGGCGAGCTGCATGACGATCACGCGCCGCGGCCACGACGCCGTGTCGTCCAACAGGGCCGGCGGGCCCACGAACCGGTCGCCGGAAAAGTCGAGGGACAGCACCGCATCGGGGCCGGCGGATGTCAGCACCGCGGCGAAATCCCGGTTGTCCGCCAGGCTTTCGCTTCCCAGCACGGGTACGCCCAATCCCTTGGCCGAAAACGCCGCCACATCGGCCGCCGACGCGAACCCGCCGTCGATCCAGATCTCGGCCCAGATCTCGGCATCCCGCGCGACGCCCCGGATTGCGGCCAGCGCGGGATCGTTGTCGCCGCTTCCCTCGATGCGGTCGAGGTCCGCCGCGTATAGTGTCTTGAACGGGAACAGGCCGAGCAGGGCGCGGGTCACCGCCGCCGGGTCGCTGCCGGGACAAAGCACGGACCGGAGCGGACGGTAGTCGTCCCTCTGCCCTGCCTTGGCGTGAACGACCTGTCCTCCCTTGAGGTCCAGAACGGGGACGAGTATCACCGGATCATGACCCTGCGCGTGTTGGTTTGCGAGTATATCACCGGCGGCGGCCTCGCCGGTCACCCCTTGCCGCCATCGCTTGCGCGCGAAGGCGACTTGATGCTGTCCGCCTTGATCCGCGATCTTTCGTCCCTGCCCGGAGTCGAAGTCCTGAGCACCCGCGACCGAAGGCTGGCGCTGCCCGCGCTCGATGCGCGGTTCGCCGTGCCCGAGCCCGGCGCCGACATCTTCGCGCTGTGGTCCGATCTCGCGGCATCGGCCGACGCGGTGTGGCCCATTGCCCCCGAAACCGCGGGCTGTCTCGAACGGCTGTCGGTGCTGGCGCTGGGCCGTGACCGTTTGCTACTGGGAAGCAGGCCCGAGGCCGTGCGCGTGGCGGCATCGAAATTGGCAACCTCGGTTCTGCTCGCGCGCCACGGCGTGCCCGTGGTGGCGACCGCGCCGGCGAACGGGCCCCTGCCGCCTTCGGGGTCCGGTTGGGTAGTCAAGCCGGACGACGGCGTCGGCGCCGAAGAGACCGTGTATTTCGCCGACGCCGCGGAGCTCGCCACCCATCTCGCGGCCGAGGACCGGCCTTGGCGCCACGTGGTGCAGCCCTTCGCTCCCGGAATCGCCGCCAGTCTCAGCGTCCTGTTCCGCGACGGCGAGGCTTCGCTACTGAGCTGCAACCGGCAGGACGTGGCGATCGAGGACGGCCATTTCCGGTACCGCGGCGGCGTCACCGGCGGCCTCGAGGAGCTGCGGCCCGTGCTCGCGCCGGTGGCCGCGGCCGTGGCCGAGGCCATGCCGGGGCTGTGGGGATATGCGGGCATCGACCTGATCCTGACGGAGGACCGCGAAGACGACGGTCCTTCGCTCCGCCCCCTGGTGCTCGAGGTCAACCCGAGGCTGACCACCTCCTATGTCGGGTTGGCCGAGGCCCTGGGGCTCAATCCCGCCGGCCTCGTCCTCGAGCTCGCCACCGAGGGCAGGCTCGCCGCGGCCCTGCCGGTCCGGAGCGTGCCCGTCGGACTGGAAGCCTATGCCGGTTGAGGCCCCAATGTCGGTCAAAGCCCCGATGTCGGTCGAGGGCCCAGGGTCGGTCGAGGGCCCAGGGTCGGTCGAGGCCCCGATCATCGGCTGGGACCTGGGCGGCGCCCACCTGAAGGCGGCGCGGATCGACACCCAGGGCCGGGTGGCGGATGCGCTCCAGCTTCCCTGCCCGCTGTGGGAAGGGCTGGACCGGCTCGACCAGGCGATGGGGCTCGCCTTGGAACGGCTCGGGCCCGCCCCGACCCATGCGCTGACCATGACCGGCGAGATGGCCGACCTGTTCCCCTCCCGACGGGCGGGCGTGAGCGCGATCCTGGCGTGTGCGGCCGGGCGCCTTCACCCCGGCCGCGTCCTGGTCTTCGCCGGCAGCATCGGCCTGGTCTCGCGCGAGGAGGCGGAGCGCCGCCCGCTCGCGGTGGCGTCCGCCAACTGGCTCGCCAGTGCGATGCTGGCCGCACGCCGGCTTCCCCACGGATTGCTCATCGACATCGGCAGCACCACCACCGACATCATCCCGTTCGAGGACGGCCGGATCCTGGCCTTGGGTGCGAACGATCCCGAGCGGCTCGCCAACGACGAACTCGTCTATACCGGGATCGTGCGCACGCCGGTCATGGCCGTCACCGACAGCGTCGTGTTCGAAGGCACGCGCCAGGCCATCGTGGCCGAGCTGTTCGCCACCATGGCCGACGCCCACCGGGTCAACGGCACCCTGCCCGAGGATGCCGACCAGATGCCCGCCGCCGACCGCGGCGGCAAGAGCGTCGCCGACAGCGCACGCCGGCTGGCGCGGATGCTGGGGCGCGATTTCGAGAGCCATGACCTCGCGGCCTGGAAGCGCTTCGCCGCCACTCTCGTCGATTGCCAGGAGGCGCGCATCGAGCAGTCGTGCCGCCGCGTCCTGGCGCGCGGGTGTCTTCCCTGGGACGCCCCGTTCGTGGGCGCGGGCTGCGGCAAGCTGTTCGTTCCGGAGCTGGCGGCGCGGCTGCACCGCAACCACGTGGACTTCACCAGTCTGATCGCGGTCGAGCCGGCGGCCCGCTATTGGGCGGGCGTCGCCGCGGCGGCCGTGAGCGTCGCCTGCC
>JBAVNO010000310.1:0-2577 GCA_049691095.1 Alphaproteobacteria bacterium
GCACGGCGCCCGGCGCCGCATATTCGCGGGCGAGCGCCGCGCCGATGCCGCTGCTGGCCCCGGTGATCAGAATCGCGCGCGGGTTCTTCATGGGGGCATGATGCGGCCGCCCGCAGCCTGCCCGCAAGCCGGCCGGTTGGGCGGCGGCCCGCTTGTTGGGCGCGGACCCGCGGGGTACAGTGTCCGGCGTTGAGCAAGCAAGCGCCATCCGAGGCCGCAGTGTCCCTGAGCAGCATGACCGGCTATGCGTCGGCCGCCGGAAGCGACGGCGATTATCGCTGGACGTGGGAGCTGAAAAGCGTGAACGCGCGCGGCCTCGACGTCCGCTGCCGATTGCCGCCTACGCTCGAGGGCATGGAGCCGGCGGTGCGCTCCCGCCTTCAGACCCGTTTCAAACGCGGCACCATCACCGCGGCCCTCACCCTCATCCGCCCGCCCTCTTCGGTCCGGATCCGGCTCAATCCGGCGGCCGTCGACCAGCTCGAAGAGATCATCGAAACCCTGTCGGCGCGGGTCAAGGTGGACACGCCCCGGCTCGACGGCCTGTTGGCGGTGAAGGGCGTCATCGAGTCGGCCGAGGAGGAGGAATCGCCGGAGGCCGAAGGCCAGCGCGCGGAGGCGATGCTGCGCGACCTCGAGGCGGCCATCGAGGCGCTGGAGCGCTCGCGCCGCGACGAAGGGGCGCGGCTGGGCGTGGTGCTGCACGAGCAGCTCGACGGGCTGGAACGGATGTCCGCCAAGGCGGCCGCATCGGCGGCGGCCCAGCCGGAGGCGATCAAGGCCCGGCTGACGGCCCAGGTGGCGGCGCTGCTGGAGGCGGTGCCGCAGCTTTCCGAGGAAAGGCTCGTCCACGAGGCGGCGTTGCTGGCAACAAGGGCCGACGTGCGCGAGGAGATCGACCGGCTGCGGGCCCACACGGCCGCCGCGCGCGATCTGTTCGCCGAGGGCGAGGCCGTGGGGCGGCGCCTCGACTTCCTGTGCCAGGAGCTCAATCGCGAGGCCAACACCATCTGCTCGAAATCGGCCGATCTGGAGCTGACCCGCGCCGGGCTCGAACTCAAGGCGCTGGTCGAACAGCTGCGCGAGCAGGTTCAGAACATCGAATGACGCGGCGCCGATGAGCCTCCAGGAAATTCGCCGCCGGGGCATCATGCTGGTCCTCTCGTCGCCGTCGGGCGCGGGCAAGACCACGATGAGCCGCAAGCTGCTCGAGCGCGAGCCGCGGTTGACCATGTCGGTGTCGCACACCACGCGGCCCAAGCGGCCCGGCGAGACCGAGGGCGTGGATTACCGGTTCGTGTCCACCACCGAATTCAATCTGATGGTGAACCGCGGCGAGTTGCTGGAATACGCCAAGGTGTTCGGCAACTATTACGGCACGCCCCGGGCGGCGGTCGAAAGAGCCCTGGTCGAGGGCCGCGACGTGCTGTTCGACATCGATTGGCAAGGCGCCCAGCAATTGGCACAGAACGCGCGTGAGGACCTGGTGAGCGTATTCGTCCTGCCGCCCTCGACTGCGGAGCTGGAACGGCGCCTCCATTCGCGCGCCCAGGACAGCGACGACGTGGTGGCCCAGCGCATGGCCAAGGCGGCCGACGAGATGAGCCATTGGGCGGAGTACGATTACATCATCGTCAATCGCGAGATCGAAGAAAGTGTGGCCCATCTCCAGGCGATTCTGTGCGCGGAACGGTTCCGCCGCGAACGCCAGATCGGCCTGACCGACTTCGTCAAGGGTCTGCGCGAGGGCCAGTAGGGGCGGCCGCAAGCGCGTCGTAGGCGCGGGCGAGCGCGCAGAACTGCTCGACGGCGAGCTCCTCGGCGCGCACCTGGGCATCGACGCCCGCCATCGCCACCAGCCTTGCAACGTCGACGCCCAGCGTCTTCAGGCTCGAGCGCAGCATCTTGCGGCGCTGGCCGAAGGCGCTGGCCGTGACCGTCTCGAGCGCGGCAAAACGCGCCGGGCCAAGCGGCTGCGGCCGCGGCGTGAGCTGCACCACCGTAGAGGTCACCTTGGGCGGCGGCACGAAGGCGCGGGGCGCGACGTCGAACAGAAGCCGCACCGCGCACAGCCACTGGCAGATCACCGCCAGTCGGCCATAGGCCTTGGTGCGCGGTTTCGCGGCCAGCCTTTCGGCGACTTCCTTCTGCACCATCACCGTGAGCGAGGCGAAGGCGGAGACGTCCTTGAGCCAGCCCAGGAGAAGCGCGGTCGCGATGTTGTAGGGAAGATTGGCGACCAATTTGACGGGCGGCGTCAGGGTGCGCGCCAGGGCGCAGGTGTCGACCTGCAGGGCGTCGGCGCCGATGATCTTGAGCCGTCCGGGAAACGCCGCCGCGAGCTCGGCCAGCGCGCCCTGGCAGCGTTCGTCGCGCTCGATGGCCACCACGTCCCTGGCGCCCTCGAGCAGCAGGCCCCGCGTCAGGCCGCCCGGTCCCGGGCCGATCTCGATGACGCTGCCGGCGTCAAGGGCGCCGGCGGCGCGCGCGATGCGCCGCGTCAGGTTGAGGTCGAGCAGGAAATGTTGCCCCAGGGATTTGCGGGCAGCGAGCCCGTGGGCGGCGATGACCTCGCGC
>JBAVNO010000311.1:0-1988 GCA_049691095.1 Alphaproteobacteria bacterium
GGACCCCCGTCAGGACAGGAATAACTCTACTCACTCGTTTGCCTTGCTGTTTTTTTTGCCCACGCCTTATGCTTTCATCTTTTTCCCTTTTGCTCCTTCCGGAGCGTTTCGGATGGGCTACCCTGCAAGAAGCCGAAGGGTAGCTTTTACCCGAAACGAAGTGAAGGGAAAAAGATAGCAAGCGGGAACCTCACTTCGTGAGATTCTGCTTGCCCTCTTCGAGGGGGAAACAGGGCTAAAACCCTGTTTAAGAGGATAATAAAATATTTTTGTTTTATGCTAAAAACAACTATATTTGTTTAATAAATAACATTATTAAACGTAATTATCAGATAATCAAATCAAAATATAGTTACTATGGCAACTATTAATGTGGACGAAGCCACCAGAGAGGACCTAAAGACGTATTGCAAAAAACAGGGAATCACCCAGGGCGATTTTGTAAAATATACCCTGGCATATTTTCGAAAATCCGGGATCAACCCGGCGGATCCACCGGAGAGTGTAAAAGAAGAAATTGCAAAAGTTGAAAAAAGAGTAAGCCAGCTCATAGGGTTTCAAAAGACCTTCGAGCGGGATAACTTACTTCCACTGCTCGAGGCGCTAACAAAAACCGAAGGAAAGATAGATCAACATTTTTCAACCCTTCCCGAAATGCTTAGTGGTACCCTTAAAGAAGTTACTGCCATGAGTAAGTTGATAGCTAACCTCGAGCAGGCGATTAACAGGACCTTACGAAATCTATTCGACCAGTTTGGCCAAAAACAAGAGACCATAGTTAAGCAATACATGGATATGACCGACAAGCTTAACATTATCATGGAGCATGGCGCAGCTGTCGGGATGACAGGCAACAGCATTATTGACCGTCACAGGAAACAAAAAAAATAGATTAATGCGATGTTTATTAAGTTTGATAAACCGAAAACAAATAGCAAGGGCAAGCTCGCCAGCTCAGGGAGCTCGTCAGCTTTCGTGAACTACCTGGGGAAAGAGGACGAAATACATATTGAACAGGGAGAACAACCTGAGCACTGGTTCAGTAATGGCCGGGATGAATGTCACCCTGCAGAGGTCAGGGCAGCTATCGACAGCGATCGCCAGGGCATTGGCAGGGATGAAGGCAAGTTTGCCACCGGAAGCATCAATCCTACCGAGGAGGAGTGGAAAGCCCTGGGAAAAACCGAGACAGAGCGGCTGGAGAACTTTAAGTCATGGATACAGAAAGATTTTAACCAGGAGTTTGCGGGGAACTTCAAGAAGCTTGATAAAGCGGGGAAGGAGGTAACGATAGAACCCCAAAACGTAAAAATGTACTACAAGGTTGAACACGACCGCTACTATAACGGCCGTGACCAGGAGGTAAAGGCAGGATTGAAATTGCAGGGCGAAGCCAAAGAGGGTTTTAACGTGCATTGTCATTTTATTGTAGGACGTAAAACGTCAGATGGGAGAAAC
Organism: Alphaproteobacteria bacterium; assembly: GCA_049691095.1. Lineage (GTDB taxonomy): Bacteria > Pseudomonadota > Alphaproteobacteria > DATDPM01 > DATDPM01 > JBAVNO01. The sequence goes on from JBAVNO010000311.1 coordinate 1,459, forward strand.
CGGATCAGCCCGACCACCAACAACCGCAAGGAGTTTGACAGGGATAGGTTAACCCTGAGAACAGAGCAGAGCTTCGACCAGAAAACAGGGTACGACCGGCCGCTTAAAGAGTCCTACCAGTACATGAATACCATGAAGAACGGTACAGGGTTGCAAAAATCGGAAATGTTGCAGAAAGCCGTAACGGAAGAGCTTCGCCAGGGTGCTCTGTTAAAAATCAAAGACCTGGACAAATTAATTGCTCCGGAGAAGATCCTCCTGGATGCGGTTAAATCAATCAAGCAAAAACTATCGAGGGACCTGAACCTTTAAAACGTTAAAACAGTATTTATGATACAATTAATTATATTCATTTTAAATGCTGCAGGGAAGTTTCTTGGCAAGCTTATTAGCAATAGAGGGTGTCTTGTTTCTTTCATCGTTTTCTGTGTTGTGGTTTTTTTTATTCTCGGCAGCGGAGCTCAGGTACACAGACAGGAACTACAAAAAGCACATCCGGAACTTTTCAAAAATGACATACAGGATAATTC
>JBAVNO010000312.1:0-1537 GCA_049691095.1 Alphaproteobacteria bacterium
CGTTTATTTATGGATCCATGACGATCATGTGGAAATTCGGGATGCTTCCCATCTCTGGGGCAAGACAACCTGGGACACCCTGGAAATCATACGGAGAGACCTCGGTGATCCGACCCTCCATACGGTATCCATAGGGCCAGCAGGAGAGAATTTAGTCCGCGGAGCCTGCATTATCCAAGACAAAGGGAGGTCGTTTGGCCGGTGTGGCAGCGGTGCAGTCATGGGGGCCAAAAACCTGAAGGCCCTTGTAGCGAAGGGGACTGGTTCGATCCAGGTAGCTGACCCGAAGCGGTTTATGAAACTCGTGGGGGAACTCCGGAAAAGAATCTTAGCCACCGAGTGTACCAAGAAGATGCAAAAGTATGGAACGCTCTTCTTCCTATCGGGAAAACAGAAAATCGGTCGCATGTGCTACAAGAACTTTCAAGATTTGAGACTTCCCGATGATCTGGCTGAGGCGATTGACCCCATCAAGACGGTAGATAGATACAGGGTGGGCAGGTCGAGTTTCCCCGGGTGCCCCATCGGCTGTAGCCAGGTGGTGCGTTTTACGGACGGTCCCTATGCAGGGCTTACCACCACGAATAATCAGTGGGAAGTCGTGGACAACCTTCAGGGCAGATTTGCCATCAGGGAACCTCAATTCATGTTTAAGGTGGCCGCTTACAACGACCAGATGGGACTGGACTGGGATCTTGCAGCGGGAGCAATCGGCTGGGCGATGGAGTGTTACCAAAGAGGGATCATCAATGAAAAGGACACCGACGGACTGAAGTTAAATTGGGGGGACGCAGGGGTGGTCTTGGAGCTCATGAGGAAGATTGTCTTCAGAGAAGGCTTTGGAAATATCCTTGCAGAGGGCTCTGCTAGAGCCGCGGATCTAATCGGACGCGATAGCAGCTATTATGCGTTGCATATTAAAGGCCAGGATCTTTACGAGACGTGCAGGGGAGACATCGGATTCGCTTTGGGGGCGATAGTCTCAACTCGAGGGGGCGGACATACGACCGGGGCTCCGGTGTGGGGGGCCATGGAGGGGATTGATGAAAACAGGTTTGTCGAGATTTGTGGTGTGGAGGGTGCTAACAAACCCCAGGTTTATGAAGGGAAAGCGAAGGTCGTCGCATATACTGAGGCATTGTCAAGGGTAGCGAATTCCTTAGGTATGTGTCTTTTCAACACAACATGGTGGGATCCCGACCATCTGGGCTTGCCTGAGATGGCTGAACTTTACTCGGCGGTAACGGGATGGTATGTTTCCGTCGAAGAGCTAAAAAAGGGTGCCGAAAGACAGCTCAATCTGGAAAAGGCATTTAATCTGCGACATACTCGTTTTGACCGCAAAGATGATCTACCCACCCCGAGGGATATGTCTGAACCCATTCCATCGGGGGCTCTGGCTGGCTGGAAATGGGATGAGGATAATTACAATAGAATGCTCGATGAGTATTATGATCTTCATGGGTGGGATAGGGAGACCGGCTTCCCTAAAAGGGAAACCTTGGTCAACTTGGGGCTCGAAAGGGTTGCTGATGAC
>JBAVNO010000313.1:0-4165 GCA_049691095.1 Alphaproteobacteria bacterium
CCCCCACCGCCGAAGCTGTAGACCCATTTCGTCATCTTGCCCGCGGAACCCCGGCCCTCAGCTCTTTTCGGTCCCACCTTCGATCCTCGAGAAATCGGCCACATCCTCCATCGTCTTGCGGATCGCCGACAAAAGGCGTAGCCGGTTGGCCCGCAGGCTCCGGTCGTCGCAGTTTACCGTCACATGATCGAAGAAGGCATCGACCGGTCTGCGCAGCCGCGCCAAGGCCATCATGGCGACATCGAAACGCTCTTGCTGGAAGGCCGGCGCGTACAGGCCCCGCACCTCCTCGAGCCGCTCGAAAACCGCGCGCTCGTCGTCCTCTCTCAACAGCGATTCGTCCACTGGGCCGTCGTACGTGGCATTGTCCTTCTTTTCCTCGATGCGGACGATGTTGCTGGCGCGCTTGTAAGCGGTGAGGAGGTTTCCGCCGTCCTCGGTGGCGAGGAAGGCGCCCAGCGCATCGACCCGGGCAAGCAGGCGCACTAGATCGTCCTCGTCCTTGAGGGCGAAGATGGCGGCGATCAAGTCGTGCCGTACGCCTTTTTCCCGCAAGTGCACCTTCAGCCGGTCAGCGAAGAAATCGAGAAGATCGGAAGTGAAGCCAGCGGAGCCGGCTTCACCCTTAGCCGCCGACTGAACGTCCGCCTTTTGCAAGGCCATGGCCTTCCCAATCACAGGAACCAAGGGTAAGCGGAGCGAATTTTCGAGGATCAGCCGGATGACGCCAAGGGCGGCGCGCCGGAGCGCAAACGGGTCCTTGGAGCCGGTCGGCCGCTCGTTTATGGCGAAGAAGCCAGTGAGCGTGTCGATCTTGTCGGCCAATGCGACGGCGATGCTGACCGGCTGGCAGGGGCAGCGATCGTTGGGCCCAAGGGGCGCGTAATGGTCGCGGATGGCGTCGGCCACCTCCTCCTTCTCCCCTTCGGCCAACGCGTAATAGCGGCCGATCACGCCTTGAAGCTCGGGGAATTCGCCCACCATGCCGGTGACGAGGTCGGCCTTCGCGAGGGTGGCGGCACTCCGCACCATGTCTACGTCGGCGCCGGGGATTAGTGGCGCGAGCTCGGCGGCCAGCGCCTCGATCCTTGTCACCTTGTCGGCCAACGTCCCAAGCTTGGCATGGAATACGATCTCGGCGAGCCTGGGCACCCGGGATTCGAGCGGGTGCTTGCGGTCCTGATCCCAGAAGAATTTCGCGTCCTGAAGCCGGGCGCGAAGCACGCGCTCGTTGCCCTTGACGATGGCCGCTCCCCCGTCGTCGGTCAGCATGTTGGCCACCATCACGAATTTCGGCGCCAGCCTGCCGTCGCCATCCAGGAGCGCAAAATATTTTTGATGCGACCGCATGGCGGTGGTCAGCACCTCGGCCGGCAAGTCCATGAACGCCGGATCGATGGAGCCGAGTAGGACCACCGGCCATTCCACCAGCCCGGCCACCTCGGAGAGCAGCGCCTCGTCGGGTTTCACGGTCAATCCTTCGGGACGCACGAGCTGGTCCGAATCGGCACGGATGGTTTCGCGGCGCTCCTCGTGATCCAGCACCACGAAGGACGCGCGCAGCCGTTCGCAATATTCGGCGAAGTCGAGCACGGCGACCGGCTGAGGCGCCAGGAAACGGTGGCCCGAGGTGACATTGCCGCACGGGATGTCGTCCTTGCCGAAATCGAGCGGCACGGCCCGGGCGTCGAAGATGCACATGATTCTCTGCAGCGGCCGCACCCAAGAGAGTCGCCGCCCTCCCCAGCGCATGGACTTCGGCCAGTCGAAGGAGCGCACCGTGTCCGTCACGATCTCGGCAATGACGTCGGGCGCTGGTCGGCCCTTGCGTTCGACCACCGCGAAATAGAATTCGCCCTTGCCGGTATCGCGCACCTCGCACTGATCGAGCGAAACAAGGCCTACAGACTTCAAGAAGCCCTGCACGGCGGTTTCCGGCGCGCCAACTCGCGGACCACGCTTTTCCTCGCGCGCGTCGGGCTGATGGGAAGGAAGGCCGTCCGCCATCAGGGCGAGCCGGCGTGGCGTGACGAATGCGATGACACGGGCGGCCTGAAGCCCGGCCGCAGCCAACTTTTGTCCCATCACGCGCTTCAGCTGTTCTACCGCCGCTTGCTGCATGCGCGCCGGGATTTCCTCCGAGAACAGTTCGAGAAGGAGTTCGGCCATCGTCAGCCGCTCGCCGCCGATCGGCCCGCGCCAGAGGCGCCGTCGATTTTCGCAAGCCATGCGTCGCAGCAGGCCCGCGCCAAGACCCGCACGCGGCCGATATAGGCCGCGCGTTCGGCCACCGAGATCACGCCCCGCGCGTCGAGCAGATTGAACAGGTGGCTGGCCTTGATGCACTGGTCATAGGCGGGAAGCGGCAGGTTCGCTTCGATCAGCCGTTCGCATTCGGCGGCCGCGTCGGCGAAATGGCGCTCCAAAGCCTTGGTGTCGGCTTGCTCGAAGTTGTAGGCGGAGAACTGGCGCTCGTTCTCGAGGAAGACGTCGCCGTAGGACACGCCCTTGCCATTGAAATCGAGCGCGAACACGTTCTCGACCCCTTGGACGTACATGGCGAGCCGTTCGAGGCCGTACGTGAGTTCAACCGTCACCGGCGCGCATTCGATTCCGCCCACCTGCTGGAAATAGGTGAACTGTGTCACCTCCATGCCATCGCACCAGACCTCCCAGCCGAGCCCCCAGGCGCCGAGGGTGGGGCTTTCCCAGTCGTCCTCGACGAACCGAATGTCGTGAAGGCACGGATCGATGCCGAGCGCGAACAGGCTTTCGAGATAAACCTGCTGCACGTCGTCGGGCGACGGCTTCAGGATCACCTGGAACTGGTAATAGTGCTGGAGCCGGTTGGGATTCTCCCCGTACCGGCCATCGGTCGGGCGCCGGCAGGGCTGCACATAAGCGCAGCGCCAGGGATCGGGCCCCAGCACCCGCAACAGCGTGGCGGGATGGAAGGTGCCCGCTCCGACCTCCATGTCGTAGGGCTGCAACAGCAGACAGCCCTGGCGGGCCCAGTAATGCTGCAGCGTCAGAATGAGGCTTTGGAAATCGCGGGGCGGTTGGGCCGGAGTCACCATGACAATCCGTGCGCGTATTCGGAGCGGCTGCGGGCGACACTATCGGTCGCCTACCGGTGGGTCAAGGCGCGGCAGAGATGGGCCTCTCGGCGGGGCAGGACAGGAAAAGACGGAGAAACGGAAAAGGCGGGTGGTCGGGAAAACACGAAGTGAATGGACGGGACAGAAAGGAAGCGGTGCCGATGAGGAATCGATGGAGTGGGAAGGAGGGCGGGAAGGAGAGCGGGAAGGAAGGCGGGGAGGATGAGGATGGAAGGGAGGGAGGATAGGAGGACTGAGGAGGGAGGACAGGAGGGACGAAGGGAGGGGCCGCTGTCGTTAGAGGGCGCGGCGGGTAGGACGCCGTTGGGCGGATCTGACTTTGCGGCTGCTCCTTATATAGGGAGCGAGCGGACCGTTGGTCCCGATCACTCCTCGATACCTTTGCGCTCGCGAAGCACGCCCCGCCACGAGACCGACGTTCGACGTCCCGGCGCCGCGATGGTATGCTGCAGCACCCGGGAACAGCAAACGGGCACGGCAGGCAAACGCGGAGGTGGAACGCTATGAGGGAAGGCAACTCGATGCACGATGTTCTCAGGGCCGTGCTGATCGTGGTGCTGCTGGGGCTTTTGGTGATCTTCGTGATCCAGAATGTGGCGACCGCGGAGGTGAACTTCCTTTTCTGGAGCATGAGCCTGCCGCGGGCCGTGCTCTACTTCATCATGTTTGTGCTGGGCGGCCTCGCAGGCTGGCTGATCCGCTATTTCGGGAGCCGCACCGAAGACGGGGAGCTTTGACATCGCTCGACATTTTTTTTGAGCCTTCGGTCGACCCATTCCAGGCACGTTTTCCCCCGTTGAGACGTTCCCCCTTTTCCATCTCGCATCGGCGGGCTATCGCGCCCAGGCGGAGCGTGATTTCTGTATTGTCCTGGGTGCGCGCGCCTTTTTCCACCGCCCCTCACGCCTCGATCGCCCGACCGTCCCGAAGGATGCGGTCCGCCTCCTTCGTGAATTGGCCCGTCGCGTCGTGGAGGACGAGGCCGGGCAGCAGCGTCAAGCCAGCCGCCCCGCCCCTTTCCGCGCGCACCAGCACGCGCTTCGCTG
>JBAVNO010000314.1:0-2594 GCA_049691095.1 Alphaproteobacteria bacterium
TGGTGGGCACCGTCTACGTGGCCCCGGAACCCGGCGCCCCGCCCTTCGTCAAGGTCGGGGACACGGTCAAGAAGGGACAGACGCTCCTCGTCATCGAGGCCATGAAGACCATGAATCCGGTCACCGCCCCGCGGGAGGGCCGGGTGGCCCGCATGCTGGTCGAAGACGGCGCCCCGACCGAATACGGCGAGGTCCTGGTGATCCTCGAGTAGCGCCGCCGAAGGCCCCGGAGCGGAATGTTCGAAAAAATCCTCATTGCGAACCGCGGCGAGATCGCGCTTCGCGTGCACCGGGCGTGCCGGGAGATGGGCATCCGGACGGTCGCGGTGCATTCCACCGCCGACGCCGACGCGATGCACGTGCGGCTGGCCGACGAGTCCGTGTGCATCGGGCCGCCGCCGAGCGCCAAGAGCTATCTCAACATCCCGGCCATCCTGTCCGCGGCCACCATCACCAACGCCGACGCCATCCACCCCGGGGTCGGCTTCCTGTCCGAGAACGCCGATTTCGCGCAGATGGTGCGCGAGCACGGATTCGCCTTCATCGGCCCCGACCCGGAGCACATGCGGATCATGGGCGACAAGGTGCGGGCGAAAGCGACGATTGCCGGGCTCGGCATCCCGGTGGTGGCCGGATCGGACGGCGCGGTGGCGAACGAGCGCGCCGCGCTCAAGGCGGCCAAGGAGATCGGCTATCCGGTCCTGATCAAGGCCGCGGCCGGCGGCGGCGGGCGCGGCATGAAGGCGGCCTTCACGCCCGAGGATCTGCGCCAGGCCCTCCCCATGGCGCGGGCCGAGGCCAAGTCGAGTTTCGGCAACGACGAGGTCTACCTGGAGCAGCTCCTGACCCACCCGCGCCACATCGAAGTCCAGGTCATGGGCGACGTCTTCGGGAGCGTCGTCCATCTGGGCGAGCGCGACTGTTCGCTCCAGCGCCGCCACCAGAAGATGATCGAGGAAGCCCCCTCGCCGGCCCTGAATGCCGCCGAGCGCGAGATGATCGGGCAGACCGTGACCGCGGCGATGGCGAAATTCGGGTACCACAGCCTGGGCACGGTCGAATTCCTGTACCAGGACGGCGCCTTCCACTTCATCGAGATGAACACGCGGCTCCAGGTGGAACATCCGGTGACCGAGATGATCAGCGGGCTCGACCTGGTGCGCGAGCAGATCCGCATCGCCGCCGGGGGCAAGCTCTCGGTCGGCCAGGAGGACATCACGCTCAGCGGCCACGCCATCGAATGCCGCATCACGGCCGAGGACCCCAAGACCTTCGCGCCGTCGCCGGGGCGGATCACGGACTACCACGCCCCGGGCGGGCTCGACGTGCGGGTCGATTCGGCGCTTTACGCGGGCTGTAAGGTCCCGCCTTTTTACGATAGCCTGATCTCGAAACTGATCGTGAAGGGCCGCAACCGCAACGAGTGCCTGATGCGCCTGCGCCGTGCCCTCGAGGAGTACGTCATCGGCGGCGTTCAGACCACGATTCCGCTTCTCGCGCGCCTGATCGCCGAGCCGGATTTCCTGAACGGCGTGTACGATACCCACTGGCTAGAGGGGTTCCTCGGCCTTCGGCGGTAGCGCGGCGAGGCAACGGACCCGATGTCGCAGCTTACGCCTGACCTTCTGCTTCGCGCCTACGCGGTCGGCATCTTTCCCATGGCGGAAAGCCGATACGACGAGCGCCTGTTCTGGATCGATCCCGAAAGCCGCGGCGTGCTGCCGCTCGACCGCGTCCGGGTGCCGCGCAGGCTGCGCCGGCGGCTGCGGCAGCAGCCCTTCGAGGTCACCGCGGATGCCGCTTTCGACGAGGTCATGGCCAGCTGCGCCGAGGCCACGCGCGAGCGGCCCAATACCTGGATCAACGGCGAGATCGTCAACCTCTATTCCGCGCTGCACCGGATGGGTCACGCCCACAGCATCGAGTGCTGGCGCGGGGCCAAGCTGGTGGGCGGCCTATACGGCGTGTCGCTGGGCGGGGCCTTCTTCGGGGAGAGCATGTTCAGCCGCGAGACGGACGCCAGCAAGATCGCGCTCATCCATCTGGTGGCGCGGCTTCGGGCGGGGGGCTACCGGCTGCTCGACACCCAGTTCGTGACCGCGCATCTGAAGCAATTCGGCACGGTCGAAATCACGAGGGCCGAATACCATCGCCGTCTCGCCCACGCCACCAAGGCCGAAGCCCGGTTTCAATGCGTACTGGAGGCCGAGGAATTGGAGTCGTTTTTACAGTCCACGACCCAGATGTCGTAGACCGGGTGCTCGAGGGCGGAGAGCGCCGGGCTGGTGGATAACATCCAGCCGGTGAACAGCTCGACCGGCGGCTCGCCGGGCTTGACCTCGCGAATCTCCAGGAAGGCCGCGTTTTCCGGCGGTTCCTCGGGCGGCCGCTTGTAGCAGGCATGGGGGATGATCTCGAGGGTGCCGAAATGGACCGCCCGATCGAGCGGCGCGTCGATCTTCGACACCCGCGCCGTGACCTTGTCCAGGCCCTGCAGCACGGCGGTGGTCTCTGCGATCCAGGGCCCGGTGTCGCCCTGCGCGGCCGGGGCGCCGGGAACGGCCGTCTCGCCGCCCCCCGAAGGGGGCGTGGTG
>JBAVNO010000315.1:0-18740 GCA_049691095.1 Alphaproteobacteria bacterium
GCCCGGAGGCGTCTTCGCCCGAGCCCGCGGCCCGCCAGGAGGCGCCCCTCGGCGTCGCGGTGTTCAAATTCGAACTCATCGATACCAGCGGCGACACGACGCCCGCCAATCTCGAAGCCCAGCCGAAACGGGTCGAGATGATCAGCCGCATCCTGCGCGACGAGCTTGCGCGGTCCGGCCGCTACCGGCTGATCCCGATCCAGGCCGAGGGTCTTCCAATCGACAAGGCGACGATCGACCGCGCCCTCGAGGGCAATCTTTCCGGCTGTCCGGGATGCGACGTCGAGGTCGCCCGGGCGCTGGGCGCCGACCTTTCCATCACCGCAACGGTGCAGAAGGTGAGCAACCTCATACTCAACCTCAACGTCTATGTCCGCGATACCAGGACCGGCGGTCTTCTCGCGGTGCACAGCGTCGATATCCGGGGCAATACGGACGATTCCTGGACCCGGGGCGTCAAGTACCTCTTGAAGAATCGGCTGCTTCGCGATTCTTTTGGCGCACCTGAGGCGGGGAAATCCCCGTGACCGGCAACCGGGCGGCGCCTCGGACGACCGTGCCGTGAAACGGCAGGCCTTCCCGAAATCGTGACTCAAGGCCCGCTGTCCTTTATGGCAAATTGAAGGGCGCCCAACGCAGGATCGGGATTACCTTCAGCACGAATTGCGCAGCCGGTCATGATGAAACGAACGACTGAGACCATGAGGAAGGCCGCTCGTTACGCAGGGTTCCGTGTTCTATACGCCCTCTTCCTGCCCGTGCTCCTGTGCGCCGCGGCGCCCGCATGGGCTGGAGCGGGAGTACCCGCCGGAACTGCCGGCAGCGCCGCCGCAGGGCCGCAAAAACTGGCCCTGTTCCCCTTCACCTTCAGCGCAATGGCGGGGGCGAAGCCGGACCCCGCCCGCGACGAGAGGCTCGCGTCCATGACCGCGATTCTCCGGGACGCCGCGGCCAAGTCGCGCCGCTTCGCGCTGGTCCCTATCCCGGACCCGATGCAGGCCCCGAAGGGCTCTGCCGTCTCGCGCCTCTTTCCCGGCTGCGCGTCCTGCGCCATCGAGGCGGCCCGCGAGCTCGGCGCCGACGTCGCCTGGATCGCCGAGGTTCAGCAGGTCACCGCCATCATGCACAGCATCACTGTGACAGCCTGGGACGCCAAGACGGGCCGGGAGCTGTCGGAGAGCAGGGCCGACGTGCGGGGCGACGACGATGCCACCTGGAAGAAGGGCGTGGAGTGGCTGATCCAGAACCGCCTGTTCAAATGACGTTACGGGTATCCGGCGGTCCCGGCGCGACGGCACACGCCTGGGCCCGCCCGGCATGCCGGCCCGGCCGATCCTTGCTTTTTTCCATCCCGTCAATAGGTTACGATGGCGGTAGGAATCCGTCGCACCTCCGGTCCCGCCGCGACACCGGCCTTGGTGCTACGCCTTCGCCCGCATGTCCGGCCGCGTTTTCGGCCGCCGGGCAACGGCTCGACAACGCCGGGCGTATAAACGCATAACGCCCCTGATAGGAGCCAAGGACCAAGCCTCGATGCCGCCCGTCTGGACCACCAAGGACATCGCCCACGCGCTGGATACAAGCCGGCACCATCTATTCCTCAAATGGATGATCGTCACCGGCGTCACCGCCTTTGCGCTCTCCGCCTTCTGGCACCTGGGGCTGATCCAGCGCATCTATGCCGGCGACGTCAGCTATCTTTCCATCGTCATTTCCGTCCTCTTCCTGACCTTCACGATGCACTGCGCGATCCGCACCTACGGCATCTCGCGCGAGCTCTACGAGGCGGCGCGGGTGTCGGAAATATTACGCGCCGGTCGGTCCCGGACGCTTGGCCTCGCGGGCGACGGTGTCCTGGTGGGCAACGAAACCGTGCTGCCGTCGTGCCTGCTCACCGATTTCATCGCCGAGCTGCTGCGCATCCGCGAGTCGGGGGAGGAGCGCGCCGGCGAGCGGACCGCCTGGGCCCAGCTTCTCGATTCCTACGGCCAGCAGATACGGGGCGGTCAGGACATCGGCTGGTTCATCGCCGACATCATGATCAAGCTTGGCCTCTTGGGCACCGGCATCGGCTTTGCGCTGCTGCTCAACGCCGTGACCAACGTCGCCCATCTCGACGTCACCAACATGAAGGATGCGATCCTAGCCATGAGCGGCGGCATGGGCGTCAAGCTCTACGCCACGATTTCCGGCCTGTCGGGAGCGATGCTGCTGTCGCTGCAATACCAGTTCCTGGACCGGGGCGCCGACGACCTGGTGGCCCTGATCACCAAGGTGATCGAAGTGCAGGTCGCGCCCCTCTTGAAGTCCCGCGATGGCGCGACGACAACATGACCCGGCGCGTCAGACGGGCGCACACCGACCCCTTCACCGATCTGGTGTTCAACACCCTGCTCGGCATCACCTTCCTGCTCATCATCGCGGTGATGCTGGTGAACCCCGAGGCCAAGACCGGCAACGTCCAGCTCAAGGCCGAATACATCATCACCATGTCCTGGAAGGACAACGACCCCGACGACATCGACCTGTGGGTCGAGGCGCCGAACGGCAAGGTTGCCTGGTTCCGCAATCCCGAGGCCGGGCTCATGCACCTCGACCGCGACGACCGCGGCATGCTGAACGACACGCTGACCATCAACGGCAAAGTGGTGGTCAATCCCCTGAACCAGGAGCTGGTCACCATCCGCGGCGTGCTTCCCGGGGAATACGTGGTCAACGTCAACTATTACGCGAGCGAGACCAACGCGCCCGTCGACGTGATGGTGAAGGTGGAGAAGGTCAATCCGATTCTCGAGATCGTCTATTACGGCACCGTGACGCTGGACAAGGCGGGCGACGAGAAGACCGTGGTCCGGTTCACCATCGAGCCCGACGGCACCATCGGCGGGATCAACTTCCTGCCCAAGCACCTGGTTCAATTCCAACGATAAGGCGGAGCGCCCCGTGAAGACGATCGTGATCGGACTTGTCATCAGCTATGTCGCGCTGGCGATACTGCTGCTGGCGATGCTTCTCTATTCCCGGCTGCACTGGACGCTGAAGGCGGCGGCCATCGTACTGGTCTCGGTGTTCTATCCAGTGAGCTATCTGTCGCTGATGGAGATCTTGGGCTGGCCCACGGCCCAGCCGCTCCCCGACCGTTTCCGGCTGGTGGCCGCCCAGGTCTACGAGCCCGACAAACAGGAGGGAACCAGCGGCGCGATCTATCTCTGGGTAACGGACGTGTCGGAAAACGCGGGCCGCGTGGCGCCCCGCGCCTACCTTCTCACTTACTCTTCCAAGCTTCACACCGCCGTCGAGGATGCCACCAAGAGCCTTCGCAGCGGCGTGCCTCAGATCGGCGAAATGGTGAAGGACGAGGAGACCGGCGGGCCCGGCCGGGTCCCCACCGACACCGCGAAGATGGCCGCGGTCGCGGCCACGAACAAGTTCGACATCATCTTCACGCCGCTCTCCACCACCGCATTGCCCGAGAAATAGGCGGCATGGCGGGCGCCGGTCATTCGGACTCTGGCTCCGTGGGCGGCGCGGCGTCCCGGCGCACGGATGCCCGCATCTTTCGCGCGCCCGCGTTCGCCGTGCTCACGCTTTCCGGCCTGCTGGCGGCGGGGCCTTTGGCCTGCGGCGGCGCGGCCGACGACTACTTCCCCTTGAACGAGGGCTGGATTTATGCGTACCGGGTGGAGAGCGACATACAAAGCGTCGGCAAGGAAGTGGCCAAGATCCTGATCCTCAACCGCGGCGGCGAAGATCTGGACGGCGAGCGCGTGGCGGCGCGCATGACCCACGACGGCCGGCTCTATTATTACGTCGCCGGCCCCAACGGCGTGGCACTGGTGGCGGAAGAAGCGGCGGGCGAGAAGGCCGACGTGCTGCCGCCGGGCCAGTTCGTGCTCAAATTCCCTCTCGCCAAGGGAACGAGCTGGCGCGCCACCACGGTGACGCGGCTCCTGCGACGCCAGGGCTTCGGCCCGCGAGGGGTCAAGAACATCCCCATCGAGACGCCGATCGAGCTCGCCTATACGATCGAGAGCACGGACGACACGGTGACTGTTCCGGCCGGAATCTTCCACCGCTGCGTCAAGGTACACGCCGAAGGAACCCGCAAATTCGACCTGGGCGAGCCTATCGGCACCGTCATCCTCCTCGTCAAGGCCGACGAGTGGTACGCCCGCGGGGTGGGCCTGGTGAAACTGGTGCGGAACGAGGATGCCACGCCCGCAAGCCCGGTAAGCGGCACCATGGTGCGCGAGCTCGAACGGCTGGAGAAGCCGGGATGGTTCGAGTGACGCCGAAGGTGCAATCGACGCCCGAGGGGCGGGAAGCAATGGCGGCCGCGCCCGGCGGGCGGGAAGCAACGGCGAAGCGCCGGCCTGGAGCTGCGGCATCGGCCCTGTCCGCCCTCGTCGTCCTTCTGGCGGCGGGCTGCGGGCGGAGCGACCGGGACTACTATCCCCTTCATCCGGGGGCCACCGCCATCTACGACCTCGCGGTGGAGACGCGCAATACCGGAAGCGCACGCAGCGAAGGGGTGGCGAAGGAAAAAGCCATCGTCGCCACGCGGGCTCCCGTTACCATCGCCAAGGAAACGGTGGTCCCGCGCATCTTCCACAACGGGCGCGCCTATTACGACCGCGTTGCCGCCGGCGGCATCCTGCGCGCGGGCGAGAAGAAGCCGGACCAGGACATGATGTTCGCCAAGGAGGAAACCTATCTCCTGAAGTTTCCCCTGAAGCCGGGAACCTCCTGGCGCGCACCGAGTGAAACCTATCTGTTGACGCGGGTTTACCTGGGGAGCTTCGGCGCCGTGACACGGCACCTCGAGGCCATGCTCGACATGGATTACACGGTCGAAGCCGTCGACGATACCGTCACGGTCAAGGCGGGCGAATTCCGGCACTGCGTGCGGGTGCACGGCCAGGGTGAAACCACCTTTGACTGGGGCGAGCCCTTCGGAGTCATCCCCTTCAAGGTCGAGCAGACGGAATGGTACGCTCCCGGCGTCGGTCTCGTGAAACGGCTGCGGATCGAGAATCCGGATCCCAAGAGCCCCGCGAGCGGGCGGCTCACCCAGGAGCTCGAGGACTATTCCTGGAGGTCGTGGTTTGACTGAACGGTCGGCTGCCGGAGACCTGGGCGACGGCGCGGTCAGCCCTGCGCCGCATCCCGTGGCCGGATTGCCCCCCGCCTCCCGCGGCCGCCGGACGCGGCTCGCCGCCATGGCCCTCGTGGGCGCGGTCGCGGTCGTGAGCGGCCTGGCGTTTCTGTCGCGCCCGCCTGGGTTCGATTATTTCCCGCTGGAGTCCGGGCGAAGCTGGATCTATGGGACGCGCGTCACCGTGCAGGGCGCCGATCCCCAGACCTTCAAGACCGTCGCGCTCAACCTCGCCCAAGAGACGGTGGAGGGCGCGCGCGCGACGCCGCGGCTCTACCATGACGGCCGCGTCCTCTATTACCGGCAGGACGGGGACGGCATCCGCACGGTGGCGTTCCACGAGCCGGGCCAACCCTCGCAGCCGGCGGCAAACGGGCAATACGTGCTGAAGCGGCCGCTTGCACCCGGCACCAAATGGCGTGCGCCGGGGCACACTTTCCTGCTCACGCAGCGCCTTCTCTACAACAAGGTCGTCGAGATCGCGATTCCGCTCGAAATCGATTACGCCATCGAAAGCGCCAACGAGGCGGTGGAGGTGCGCGCGGGCCGCTTCCGCCACTGCATCAAGGTGACGGGGAGCGCGAAGTCCAGCGTCTACGCCCTCGACAGCGTGCGGCGGCTCGCGGTTTCGGTGGAGACCGAGGACTGGTTCGCGCCCGGCGTGGGGCTCGTCAAGTCGGTGCGCAGCGAAGCGGCCGGCACCGAGCGCACCGGCAACGCCCGTATGGTGATGGAGCTGGAACGGTTCGAGTGAAGCGGGTGTTTACTGCCCGCCGCCCAGATTCGGCATTCCCATGCCGGGTGGACCGCCGGCGCCCGGCATCTCCTCCCGCTCGAGGAATTGCGCCAGCCTGGAGCGCAGCCTGTTGGCCTGCAGGTCCTTGATCTGGTAGGCCCAGGCGCCGGTGCGGGCATTGATCTCCGCGGCTTCCTGTTTCACCTCGGCGGCCGGTTTCAGGAACGCCGCCGCTGCGCCCTTGTAGTCGGGAAGCTCGCCGACGTCCTTAGCCTCGGCATGGAACTTGGACCAGGGCTTGTCATCCCTGTTCACGCTCTCCACGGTGACCGTGAGACCGTCGAAGGTTTCGGCCACCGTCTTCCAGGCGTGGCCTTTCGGGAATGGGACGTCGCCCTGGGGTGCGACGTCGACGAGATCCACCACCATCAGGATCTGGGTCAAGTCGTCGGCCGCCGACTCGCCCTTGAGCTTGGTATCGGGCGGAAGATCCTTGAACTTGAAGTGCGGATCGTCGGGTTTGTCCTTGTATAGGACCAGCGTCTCGCCGCCCGGCTGGATGGTCGTGATGCGCGACAGCCTCTTGCCGTTGACGTGGATGATCCGCGGCTCGAGCCACGAGATGGTGCGCTCCGGGATCTCGAAATTCACGGCGCCCGCGAGCCATGCCTGGGGATCGCCAGGCAGCCGAACGTAGAGGCCCGACGGCCCGCCCATGCGGTTCACCTTGGGCCGGCCGACGATGAGCTCGGCCAGCTTCTCGCCGCTCGCGGTCTTGAGGGTCATGAGCCGCGCCTTGTAGGGCTTGGGCGCGCCCGGCAGATCGTCCGCTTCGTCGTCCGTCTGGTCCTTCGCGGCGGCATCCTTCGCGGCGGCATCCTGTTCCAAATCCTCGACGGCGAGGCGGGAATAGCGTTCCGGCCTCGTCGTCTTCCGTTCAGTGAGCCGAAGGTCGGCGATGCCGATCAGGGTCTGCTTCACCATCTCGGACTGAACCGGATAGTCGTGCTTCGTCGCCATCGTCCAGCCGCCGGCCGTACGGTGCAGAACGGCCGAATCGTCGGCCGAGCCGATGTCGATTTCGGTCACGTCGTTGACGCGGTCGAGAAGCTTGGGGAACGGCTGAACCGAAACGACGGTGGGCGTGGACCAATAGCGCTCGGCGACCGTGACCAGCGCCGCCACGGTCACGGCCGCCGTGACCAAGACGAAACGGGCGAAGGTTTTTGGTTTCATTGCGTCCGCTCTCCCTCAGCCACGTTCGTCACGCGTGGCCGGCGCCCGGGCGCCGCTGCACCCTGCGCCCGACCCAGAGCACCAGGGCCACGAGGCCGATCAAGGCCGGCATGGCCCATATGTTGATGACCTTGAGCCAGGTGTCGAGCGATTCGATGTCCTTGCGCAGCGCGTGCTGCACCTCGCGAAGCTGCGCGCGGAGCCGCACCGCCTCGGTGCGGAACTTCTCGATCTCGGCCTTCTGTTCGTCGGTAAGCACCGTGGCGCCGCTGCTGGTGTCGCCCGAGCGCAGCTGCTGGAGCTTGTTCTCGGTTTCCTTCAGCTTGTCGGTCAACTCGCGCTCGGTCTCGCGGTAGCGCACCTCGGCGTCGCGGCGGATCTCCTCGGTCCGCACGAACGGCCGGTACGAAAGCCCGCGGCTCCTGAGCGAAATCAGCTCTTCGCTTCCGCTCAAATTATCGAGCGCGTTGACGACGAACTCCGCGTTGTTGGCGACCGGCACGGCCACGTTGCGCCCGTACACGTTCTGGGTTTGGAGCCAGAAGCGGTCGACCAGCATGTCGACGTCGCCCACCAGCATCACGTTGATGGGCTTGACGGAGTGCGTAAGGTACTTGGGCTTCGCGGCCTTGTCGGCCGCCTGCCCGGTCTCGTCCTGCCGTGCGCCTTCCTTGGTCTCGGACCCCTTATCGGCCGCGGCCTTGTCGTCCGATCGCCCCTCGTTCTGCCAAGGCGGGCCGTCGGGATACATGCTTTTCGCCTCGCCGCTGAGCCTGGCCGCGACCACGAACTGCCGGTTCTCGGACTTGAAGCGCGACAGCAAGCTGACCGGGTCGGGGATGAAGTTCACGTCCTCGACGTCGATCTGCTCGGAGTCCGGGGTGGTCTCGATCAGCGGCGTGAGCTTGGTCGTCGCGCCCGGCTTGGTGGTGAAGAACCCGGCGCTCGCCATGTTGATGCGGGCGATCTGCGAGGTGACCACGTCGTCCTTGGCGAAGTTGCCGGAACGCAGCGCCAGCCACGGCAGGTAATCGGTCACGATCGAGCGTTCGCCCGACGAGGCGTCCACGCTTTGCGCGATCTCGCGGTCGCCCACCACCCGGTCGGTGCGGAACTCCACGCCCCAGGCTTCGAACAGGGGCTTGAGTGTCGAGTGGATCTCCTCCGCCTTGGGCGGGCCTTTGGTGTAGTCGCGTTGCTGGGATTCGAAATAGGGATCGACGAAGATGAGCGCCTTGCCACCGCGAAGCACGAACTGATCGATGCCGTAGACTTGCGGGTCGGTCAGCCGCCGCGGATGCACGATCATCAGGACGTCGATGTCCGCCGGGATGACCGAACTCGCGCGGACCGATCTGATGGTGAAGAACTGCCTCAGTTCCTGGATCACCGGCCACGGCAGGTATTGGCGTTCCGGGTCGGCGACCACGGGAAGCGAGCTCAGCAGGCCGATGACCGGCTTCTTCGGATGCGCCAGCGAATAGACGAGCTTGGTGAGGTCGTATTCCAGATAGGGCTCGCGCGCCGGATCGAAGAACGGAATGATCTTCGGGTCGTCGGTGCTGTTGGTGGCGGCGAGTCCGAAATAGGCCATCTCGCCCGCGGCGTTGATCTGCACGCCTTTCAGTCCGGACGCCATGGCCTGGTCTTCCTGCGGCGAATAGGGCTCCGGCGCGTAAGTCTCGAGCCGGACCTTGCCGCCCGAAAGCTGCACGTACCGCTCCAGAAGCTCGCGCACCCGCACGGCGTAGTTGGCGTGGACCGGGCTTTGCTGGGCCAGACTCCGCGACAGGTAGAACCGCAACGTGATCGGCTCGTCCAGAGTGGAGAGCACCTTCCGCGTGCCGTCCGAGAGCGTGAACAGATGGTCTTCGGTGAGGTCGAGCTGCGTCCGCTTCAAGACGCCCGCCGAAAGGATGTTGAGCGAGATCAGGAACACCACCGCGACCGCAAGGGCGGCTATCGCCAGGGTATTGCGCTCGAATTTCTTGAGTTGCTCCATGATGGTTTCTTACGCGGTCTTCTTGACGTCGACGATGACGATGTTCATGAACAGGCATACGCCGATGAGCGAAGCGAAGAACACCAGGTCGCGCAGGTCGATGACGCCCTTCATGATGGCATTGAAATGCGTGAGGAAGCTCAAGCCCGCGATGGCATCGACGAGGAAATCGGGGAGCCAGCCCTTGAAGAAGTTGAGCACGAGGTCGAGCCCGCTCATCAGGAAAACGAAGCACACGACCGCCGCGACGATGAAGGCGATGACCTGGTTCTTGGTCAGCGCCGAAACCGTGGACCCGATGGCCAGGAAGGCGCCGGCCATGAGCAGGCTGCCCACGTAGCTGGTCACGATCACGCCATTGTCGGGATTGCCGAGGTAATTGACGGTGATCCAGACGGGAAAGGTGAGTGCCAGCGCGATGGCGACGAAGATCCAGGCGGCGATGAACTTGCCCAGCACGGCCTCGGTGGTGGAAACGGGAAGCGTCATCAGAAGCTCGATGGTGCCGCTCTTACGCTCCTCGGCCCAGAGCCGCATCGCCACCGCCGGGATCAGGAACAGATAGAGCCACGGGTGGTAATAGAAGAAGGCCGCCAGATCCGCCTGCCCGCGGCCGAAGAAATCGCCCATGTAGAAGGTGAACGCGCCGGACAGCGCGAGGAAGATGACGATGAAGACGTAGGCGAGCGGGGTCGAGAAATAGGCCGCCAGCTCGCGGCGCACGATCACCAGTGTATTCCTGACCGAACCGTTGCGCATCCTACCCGGTCCTATTGGCTCATGGTGAGTTCGCGGAACACGTCGTCCAACCGCCCGCGTTCGACGTGCATTTCCTCGACCGGCACGCCGAAATCGCGAACCATCCGGCTCAGGTCGGCGATGATCGACTTGCCGCCACGCGGTATGATCAGAAGTTGGGCGGCGCCGTCGGCCTCGGAAATGGTTTCGATGCGCTCCACCCAGGGAACGCTGCTCAATCCGCCCGCCACGCGCCCCGCATCCGCCATCTCGAGCCGGATCGTAACCGCATTGTGGGTGCGCGAGCGCGCTTCGAGCGCCGCCGGCGTGCCGTCGAAAACCACTTTGCCCTTGGCGATCACCATAGCCCGTGTGCACACCGCTCCCACCTCTTCGAGGATATGGGTCGAAATCACGATCGCCTTGTCGCGGGCCATGGCGGAAATGAGGCTGCGGACCTGATGCTTCTGGTTCGGGTCCAAGCCGTCGGTGGGCTCGTCCAGGATCAGGACTTCGGGATCGTGCAGGATGGCCTGGGCCAGCCCCACGCGCCGTTTGTAGCCCTTGGACAGGGTCTCGATCCGCTGATGGAGCACGTCGGCGATCTCGACCTTTGCGATCGCGTCGTCCATCCGCCGCTTCTTGTCTTCGCCCCGCAGGCCGCGAATGTCGGCGATGAAGTCGAGGAACGAGCGGGCCGTCATGTCGCCGTAAAGCGGCGCGCCTTCGGGCAGGTATCCGATCCGAGCCTTGGCCTCGATGGGGTTTTCCTCGACGTCGAAGCCGCACACAAAGGCCTTACCGGCGGTGGGCAGCAGGAAGCCGGTCACCATCTTCATGGTGGTGGACTTTCCGGCGCCGTTGGGCCCCAGGAACCCCAGCACCTCGCCCCGCGACACCGAAAGGGTCACGTCGTCCACGGCAGTCAGGGACCCAAATCTCTTGGTCAGGCCCTCAAGAGAGATCATCTCACCCATGGCGCTGGCAAAAACGGTTCCATCGGAAGTACTTGTTCCCGGAGTGGCGGTTCGGTCGTTTTCGACTTGATCCTACGGTTCAGCGTTCGTCGTCGTGCTTCTCGATGTCGGCTGCGGACTCCGGCTGCGGACTCCGGCTGCGTCTGCCCGACCGGGCTTCGCGCATACCTCTACTCTTTCCTGTCCCGCGCGGTTTCAACGAGCCGACCCTCCGCAACCGCCGAAGGCGGGCGCGGCGCCCTACCATCCGAGACCTGAAACCGCCTGCGGCGTCCCCACCGCGGGCGGGCGTTGTCATACCACGATCCGCCGGCAAATCAAATCGGTTCCGGACCTGTTCCAGCGCGCGGCCAAGCCTTGGCCGCGGGCTACAAATCACGGAAATGAGGCGATTTTTTGGCGCGCCCGGGACGGGTTCGCGCCCCAGGGATGCAAGGGGAAAGACCGGAATCGAAGGGCAGGCCGTTCGGCGCTAGGGAATGGCCGGGACCGACGGCACGGCCCGTGGCCTAGTCTTGCGGCGCCATGCCCCGGCGGGCCGCCATCTCTCGGCCAAGTTGGGCCAGGTCAGCGCTCTCCAGCCGCCTTTTTGCCAGCGGCAGGAACACCCGGTCTTCCCAATCCAGATGCTGGCGCAAGTCGGACGACAGTTTCACCGCCTGTCCGAAAAAGCCTTGGGGGTCGCGCAGGCTGCGGCCGCTGGCGAGACGCTCCAGATCGATCAAGATCGCCATCGCCAGAAGCTCGTCGGCGTCATGGCCGGCTCGAAGCGTCCGCCCCAATTCCCCGACATCGTTTTCCGCATGGGCGCGAAGCCGCAGCAACGGCATGATCGTGTCTTCCTCGTCGGCGATGTGGAGGGCGAAGTCGCGGGCGAGATAGTCGCACGCCGATTCGATATCGCCGGTCACCGCGGCGTGGCGGGGATTGTGCGCAAGACGCACAAGGATTTGGCATAGGGAACGTTGATACGCGTGATCCTCCCCCAACACTCGGAACGGCTCCGCAAACCTATCGGGACGGCGCGCCGCGTCCGGGTTGGGCCAGGCATGAAGAACCTGCATGCCGTATCTCCTCCCGATTTTTTTGTGCGTTGATCAAGTGATGGGTTCAGTATGGTCGATTTTCAAGACTCAGCATTAATGCAGGATAAATTTGCCGCATCGCACATACGATTTTTGCATGTGCGAGAATATTGCATGTGCGAAATTCGTTCGCGCCTGCGAAGTGCGATGGAATTCCTTGTCGGGACATTCGGTCGGCACACGCTTCGCGTGCAAGCCGCCTGAACCCGGTCTGCCGCCCCCGGCCTCACGCTTTCCGGCACAGCGGTTAGCGGTTATAGTTCGGTTCGGCGTAGATAATGATTTGGCGTCATACGTACAGACGCCGCAAAACAACACGCGATGCCGGGCTTGTTTTCGGGCCCGGCGGCCCGGCGGTCGGGCGATCGGGGACGGCCCAATGGCAAAGGAGGAACAGGGACATGCGGCACCAGCCGTTGGGACGGATCCGCTAGACCCCCAACCGAGGCTGCCCGGCGCTCCGCGCTGCCGGTTCTGCATGGTGCGCCGCAAGGCCATGTTCCTGGAGGCCGATGGCAACGACCTCGACCTGATCGAGGGCGCCCGCAAGGCGTTCCGCACCCTTCCGCCCAGGACCGCGATCTATTCCGAAGGCGAGCGCTGCGATGAGCTTTACACCGTCTATTCCGGCTGGGTACAGCGCTACAAGATGCTGCGTGATGGCCGCCGTCAGATCCTGGATTTCCAGCTTTCCGGCGATTTTCTCGGCCTGCAGCAGGACCTGACGCACCATATGGACCATTCGGCCGAAACCGTCACCGAAGTCAGCCTGTGCGTCTTCCCGCGCAGCCAGCTCCTGGAGCTCTTCAAGGCCCGACCGGAAATCGCCTGGAGGCTTATCTGGCTTGCCGCGAGCGAAGAGGCAGTCTTATTCGAGCACCTCACGGACTTGGGTCGGCGCAACGCCACCGAGCGCATCGCCCATCTGTTGTTGGAGATGTTCCACAAGCTGCGCTGGCGGGGCGAGGTCAACGACGACAACAGCTGCACCTTGCCGCTCACGCAGCAGCACATTGCCGACGCGCTCGGGCTCAGCACGCCGCATTTGAACCGCACGCTTCGCGTGATGCGCGAGAAAGGGCTCGTGACCTTTTCCGAGCACAAGCTCGCGATCCACGATCTCGACCGGCTCGCCAAACTCTGCGACTACCAGAACACGTACATCGTCCCGCGCCCGATGATCTGAGGCCGGCGCCGGTCCGTCTCGAATCGACGAACGCCAAAACGGCGAAACCCGACGCTAGGGTGCGGCGCGCGCGCAATCGAGCAGCGGGCCCAATTGCGCGATGCGGGTTTCGATGACCTGGGCCCGGTCGGCGACATAGTCGGTGGGCCGGCCCGGCGACAATTCCAGCGGATCGGGAAGAACGACGGCCATCAGCGCCGCCTCGCGTTTGGTGAGGTCGCGGGCGTGCTTTCCGAAATGGGCGCGGGCCGCGGCCTCGGCGCCGTAAATGCCGGGCCCCCATTCCGCGACGTTGAGATAGACTTCCAGTATCCGGCGTTTGCTCCACAGCGTTTCGATCATGACGGTCAGATAGGCCTCGAGCGCCTTGCGCAGCCAGGTTCGCCCCGGCCATAGGAACAGGTTCTTGGCGGTCTGCATCGAAATCGTGCTGGCGCCGCGGGTGCGTTCGCCGGCGGCCATGTCCTCGATGGCCTCCGACAACGCGCCGACGTCGAATCCATGGTGCTCGCAGAACAAATTGTCCTCCGAGGCGATGACCGAGTCCGCCAAGTGCGGGGAGATCTTGGAAAGCGGGGTCCACCGCTTGTCGATGCCGTACCCCTGGGCCGCGCGGATGAGCATCAAGGGCGTCACGGGCGGCGGCACGAAGCGGTAGATCGCGATGAGGGCGGCCGGCAGGCCGATCAGCACCGCCGCAAGGTAAGCCGCCAGTTTGCGGGCCTTTGGCCGCCGCCTTCCCATGCCGCCGTTCCCCCGATGCCGTGCCCTTCGCCGCGCGCCACCCTTGCGCGGCCCACGGCCTCCCGCCTTCAGGCTAGGAAGGCCGGGGGCAAGGGATCAAGCGCTAACACCGATCCTGCGTACGCGCCTT
The DNA here is from genome assembly GCA_049691095.1 of Alphaproteobacteria bacterium. Lineage (GTDB taxonomy): Bacteria > Pseudomonadota > Alphaproteobacteria > DATDPM01 > DATDPM01 > JBAVNO01. Next base: position 13,990 of record JBAVNO010000315.1, read on the forward strand.
GGCCTGCATGCGCAACTTGGCACGAGGCACACCTTGCTCCTCGCAGCCTAACCGCTCAGGGATTTTCGAGGCTGAAGGTCGCGGATTCGTCGTCGTAGGCAAAGATCTCGGCGAACCGGCTCCAACTGATCACGGCGCGCAGCGTCCGCTCGGCGTGCTCTTCGCTCATGTGATCCTCGAGCTCGTCGCCGAACCTCCGCATGGGTGCGCGGTGCGTCGGCCGCTCGTCCAACACCCGGCGAATGTGGGCGGCCAATGGCACGAAGGTGAGCAAATGCCTTGCGAACAGCTTTTTGCGTTGGGCCAAATCGGCCTCGGCAAAGGCCCTCCCCGCCTCGGTCAGCCGGATATCGCCTTCCGCGATTTCGGCGAAGCGCAGCAACTGCAACGTGTCGGCCACGGGGAACAGGTCGTCGATCTCCATGTGCAGCGCGTGCGCGATATCCGGCAGATCGGCGCGGCCATTATACGGGCTTCCGGCCAGCGCCTCGGTGAGGCCTGCAAGCAGATTCGGGGAAACCCGCGGCAGGAGCATCGAGATGCCCGTGCCGGGAAACCGCTCGGCCCTGAGCGGCGCGCGGCCCGGCGGCCTGGCCGTCATCTCCACATAGACGGCCTCCACCATGGCACGGAATTCGGGCTCCTCGCGGTCGCGGGGATGGGGAATTTCGATCTTGATCTCCTTCACGATACGGCCCGGATCGGCGGCGAAGACGAGGATGCGGTCGCACATCAACACCGCCTCCTCGATGTTATGAGTGACCATCAGGATCGCTTTGATTGGAAGCTGCCCTTCCGACCACAGATCGAGGAGATCGGTGCGCAGGGTTTCCGCCGTCAGCACGTCGAGCGCCGAGAACGCCTCGTCCATCAGCAGGACTGCAGGGTGGAGGACAAGCGCCCGCGCCAGCCCTACCCGCTGCCGCATGCCGCCCGATAGCTCGCGCGGGTACGCCGACTCGTATCCATCGAGACCGATCAGATCGACGGCCGCGATTGCCCTGCGGCGAATCTCGGTCTCGTCCAAACGCAGAACCTCAAGTCCGATTTCCACGTTCTCCAGGACAGTCAGCCACGGGAACAGGGCAAAGGTCTGGAACACCATGGCGATGCCCTCGGCCGGGCCGATCAGCGCGCGGCCGAAATAGCTTATGTTCCCGGCGGTGGGAAGGGCGAGCCCGGCGATGAGCCGGAGCAGCGTCGACTTGCCCGACCCCGATCGCCCGAGGATTCCCACGATCTCCCCCTCCTCAAGGCTGAAACTGATCTGGTCGAGCGCCAGAAGCTCGGCCCCGCTCGGCCGCGGAAACGATTTCCTGACTCCGCGCACGTTGAGGACCGGACCGGGCGCCGGTCCCGACGGCGAGGCGTTTGAGGCGGAGGCCATGGCGGAAGGCACGGTCACGGGCAAACCCCTTTATCCCAGCCGGAAGCGGCGCTCGGCATAGGCGTAGAGCGGCCGCCACATCAGGCGGTTGAAGAGTAGCACCAGCAGGCTCATGACGGCGATCCCGAGCACGATCCGCGCCTGGTCGTTGGCCTGGGTCGCCGCGGCGATGTAGCTCCCCAGCCCGTGGGCCACGAGCCTGGTGTCGCCCCAACTCGCGGCCTCGGCCAGGATGCTGGCGTTCCACGAGCCACCGCTCGCGGTGATCGCCCCGGTGACGTAATAGGGAAAAATTCCCGGAAGCGCGACTCTGCGCCACCATGTCCAGCCCCCGAGGCGCAGACTGGACGCCGCGTCGCGAAGGTCACCGGGCAACGCGCTCGCTCCGGCGATGACATTGAAAAGGATGTACCACTGCGTCCCCAGGACCATGAGCGGGCTCAGCCACACATCGGGGTCGAGCCCGAACCGCACGATCCCCACCACCGCCACCGGGAACAGGAGGTTGGCGGGAAACGCGGCCAGAAACTGCGCCAAGGGTTGCACGGCACGGGCGAGACGCGGATTGAGGCCGATCTTGACGCCCACGGGGACCCAAACGAGGCTCGCGATCGCGATCAGGACCACGACCCGCAACAGCGTGACGAGGCCAAGCCCCAGCGCCGTCAGCACCTCGAACACCGACAGCTCTGCGGCGATGAAGGACGCGATCCGCCAGCACGCCAAGACGGCCACGGTGGCCACCAGCGCGGCCCAAAGGCGATCGGCGGCCCGCGGGCCCACGGCGCGGAAAAGCCCGCGCGGCCGGGCCACCGGCATGGAGAGCCGGAACGACCACCGGACGGCGCGCTTTACTGGATGCAGCGCCGCCCGCATCAGCCGCGCGCGCCGCACGATGCTGAGCACGATAGAGGTCGGCGCCGGCGCGCCCGCCGTGTCCTCGAAACGGAACCGGTCGGCCCACGCCACCAGCGGCCGGAACAAGAGCCGGTCGTAGACGAGGATGACGCAGAGCATGGCGAGGATCGCGTAGCCGACGGCCGAAAGATCGCGCTCCGCGATCGCCTTGGCGACATAGCTTCCCACGCCTGGCAGCGTGATCGAGGTGTTGCCCACCGTTATGGCCTCGGCGGCGACGACGAAGAACCAGCCGCCCGACATGGACATCATCATGTTCCAGATGAGACCGGGCATGGCGAACGGCACCTCGACCCGCCAGAACCGCAGCCACGCGGACAAGCGCAGGCTCCGGCACGCCTCGTCCAGATCCTCGGGTAATGTACGGAGCGACTGGTAGAAACTGAACGCCATGTTCCAGGCCTGACTGGTGAAGATGGCGAAGATCGCGGCCAATTCCGCCCCCAGCACGCGGCCCGGGGCCAAGGCCAGGAACATGACGACGGTGAGCGAGATGAAGCCCAGGATCGGCACCGACTGCAGGATGTCGAGAAACGGGATGAGCAGGAGCGCCGCGCGGCGGCTTTTCGCGGCGAGAGTCGCGTAGGTGAACGTGAACAGGAGCGAGGCGGTGAGCGCGAGCAGCATGCGCACCGTAGTCAGGAGCGCGTAAGCCGGCAGATGGATGGGATCGAGCGAAATGGGCGTCGCCTGCAACGCCCCGAGCGAGCCCGCCATCTCGCGCCCGGCCACGGTCACCACCGCGAACAGGCCGAACACGACCGCCAGCGCCGCCACGTCCCAAAGGCTGGGCACCAGGCGTCCGGCCTCTACCGACACCGGCGGTCGTTGCAGCGTCATCCGGTTCTCTCCTATCCGATGGCGGCCGCGCGAGGCCCTGGCGCCCGAGAGGATGGACGGGCCATAAGCGCCGCGCAAGGCCATGCCGGGCGGCGCCGGACCGCAGGACACAACACGCCACATCCCGCGGAAAAGGCCGCCAGCCTGCGGGTTTTGCGCGTTTTTTGCGTCGGTGACACCGAACGGGCGGTCGTCGATTGCCCAGCCGGGGCGCCGGGTGGTAAACCTGCCCCAAGGGCGTGCCCGGGTTGGCACCCGGATGGGCGCTCACGGGAGGTTGCCATGGCAGAACTGAGACGCGAGGACGGAAGGGTCGTCAGCGATTTGCCGGACATCGCCAAGACGATGGGCCTGCTCGGCATCGAACTGAAATTCTGGCCCCCGGGCGAGGCGCCCGGGCTCACGGCGCTGCTCGCCAAGACCGCCCTTTCGGACCGGGAAAAAGAGCAGGTATTGGCCGCGATGGAGCCGTACTACGAGGAACTCAAGCGCACCAAGGGCTATCAGACCCGCGATCTCGTGGTGCTGCACCCCGACGTGCCGAACCTGGACGCCATGCTGGCCAAGTTCGACAAGGTGCACACCCATTCCGACGACGAGGTTCGTTACATCATCGACGGCGAGGGCGTCTTCGGATTCGTGCTTCCCGACGGCGGGCAAGTGGAACTGTTGGTCGAGGCGGGTGACTACATCAACGTCCCCGCCAATACCGAGCACTGGTTCTATCTGACGGAAAAGCGCCGCATCAAGGCGGTGCGCTATTTCGTCTCGCCCGAGGGCTGGGTCGCGAACTACACCGGAACGCTCATGCGCATCGGCCGCGTGCCGGCCTGAGCCCGGTCGCGCTCCGGCCGATGGCGATCGAGGTCGATTACCGCCTTCCGCCCGGCGCCTCCGCCAGGCGGCAGGCCGAGGCGATCGCCGTCGGCCAGACGGCCGGGACCTGGGATTCCCGTTTCGCCCACCGCTCCGAACGGCTCACGAGCCATCTGGGCCAGGTCGTGGACGTGCGCGAGGAGGACGGTTTCGCGGTCGCCACGGTGCGTTTTCCCGAAGAGAACGTGGAAGGCGACATCCCCAGCCTGCTCACCATGATCTTCGGCAAATACTCCATGGCCGGGCCGGCCAAAGTGGTCGCCGTGCGCCTGCCCGACGGCTATGGGCTGAGGCCCCGCTTCGGCGTTGCCGGGATCAGGAGGCGACTCAACGTGTTCGACCGGCCGCTCGTGATGGCGATCTTCAAGCCGGCGCTGGGGCTGTCGGCGGCCGATCACGGCGCCATGTTCGCCGAACTGGCCGGGGCCGGAATCGACATCGTGAAGGACGACGAGGTGATGGGCGATCTGGCCTCCGCCCCGTCGCTCGAGCGCCTCAGGGCCTGCCTGCCCGCGATCGAGGCCGCGCGAAAGCACGGACGCGAGGTGCTCTATGCCGTCAACGTCACGGGCAGGGGCGCGCGCGTGATCGAGACGGCGCGAAAACTGGTGGCCGAGGGTGCGAACGCCATCCTGTTCAATGCGCTGAGCTACGGCTTCGCGGCGCTGGAATCGCTGGCCTCCGATCCGCGGGTCGATGTTCCCATCTTCGTGCATCCGGCGCTGGCCGG
>JBAVNO010000316.1:0-2341 GCA_049691095.1 Alphaproteobacteria bacterium
CTTCCGCGGAGGGTGGGGGCGGCGGCGGAGGCGGCAGGGGCGCGGCTGCCTTCTCGGGCACAGCCGGCTTCTCCGGGGCCTTTCCGGCGCCCTTCTCGGGATGCGCCGGGGGCTTGGCCGGGGCGGCCTCGGCCGGCACCTCGCCGATCTGCGGCGGCGGTGGCGGCGCCAGCGGCTCGGCTTCGACCGGTGTGCGCTTCTTGGCCGGAAGCGGCGAAGCCGGCTCGAGCGTGACCTTGGGCGGGACCGGCGGCGTGGGCGCCGCGGCCGTGGGCTTGGCCGGCGCGGCGGGTGCCGTGGGAGCGATGGACGTCGGCGCGGCGGGTGCCGCCGGCGCGGGTGAGGGCGCGGCCTTGGCGGCTTTCATACGCTTTTTCGGAGCCTTGAGCACCGGACGGCCGAGCGCGCCGCGCTGGCCGGGAGGCCGCAAGATTATGCGTCCCGTCGGGGCCACCTTGCTGCCGGGCATGATCAGGCGGCGCGGCCCGCCGGGATAGGCCTCACGGCCGTAACCCTCGATCGCGCCCCAATCGACCTCGACCTCGGGTCCGCTGCCGCCGATGACGACCGTGCCCTGGGCCGCCGCCGGAGAGGGCGAAAGGCCAACCCAAAGCGCAGCCGAAAGCAAGGCCGCGAAAATGGCGCCACCGCCACGACAACGGGACGCCGATCGGTTCGGTACCCTAAGGCAGGTCATCAAAGCATCGCGCGCAGCGATGGTCACCGTAAAAACATTCGCCTTCCCCTGCGGCGAACAATAGCCCATGGCGAACGGACGGGACAACTCATTTGCGCCCGTGGGTTAGGCCGCGCGCAAGGCGCGCCGGAATCGCGGTTCATGCGTTTTGCCGCCCCTGCCAGCGCGCCACGGCGTCCGTGAGCAGGTCCCGGATCGGCTGGTGCAGGTTGTCGTTGGCCGCCAGAACGCTGCCGGTCTCCATCATGTTCGCGCCGCCGTCGATCTCGGTCACGTATCCGCCCGCTTCGCGCACGATCACGAGGCCGGCGGCGATGTCCCAGGGGCTCAAGCCCGTTTCCCAGAAACCGTCGTACCGCCCGGCCGCCACATAGGCGAGATCGAGCGCCGCCGAACCGAACCGCCGCACTCCGGCGGTCGAATCGACCACGGCTTCCAGCATCGCGAGATAGGCCGGATGGCGCGCCCGCCCCACGAAGGGAATTCCGGTCGCAAGCAGCGAATCGAGGAGCCGCTTGCGTCCCGAAACCCGGAGCCGGCGGTCGTTCATGTACGCGCCCGATCCCTTCTCGGCGGCGAACGTCTCGTCGCGCACCGGGTCGTAAATGAGTCCGGCGATGATCTCGCCGTCGCGCTCCAACGCGATGGAGATGGCGAAATGGGGGATGCCGTGCAGGAAATTGAGCGTGCCGTCCAGGGGATCGACGATCCAGCGGTGGCGCGGATCGGTGCCCGCCGTGGCGCCGCTTTCCTCCATCAGGAACCCGAACTCGGGCCGCGCCTTGGAAAGCTCGGCGCGCAGAGTCTTCTCCGCCTTGGTGTCGGCGACGCTGACGAAATCCGCCGGTCCCTTCTTCGAGACCTGAAGCTGCTCGACCTCGCCGAAATCCCGCACCAGGCCGCGGGCCGCCTTGCGGGCGGCACCGGACATGACGTTCATTAAGGGTGTGGCGCGTAACACGATCTTGCGGGAGGCTCGGGCCTAGTCCTTGGCGCGCTCGACGTAGGTTCCCTCGGTCGTGTTGACCACGATGCGGGTTCCGGCCTCGATGTGCGGCGGCACCAGGACCTTCATCCCGTTGGAAAGAACCGCCGGTTTGTACGACGACGAGGCGGTCTGCCCTCTGGTCACCGGGTCGGCCTGCACGACCTCGAGGACCACCGTGGCCGGCAGCGTCACGGAGACCGGCTTTCCTTCGACGAAGTCGACCGTCACCGCCATGCTTTCCTGCAGGTAACCGGCCTGATCGCCCAGCACGTCCCGGGGCAGGGGGAACTGCTCGTAGGTTTCCGTGTCCATGAAGGTCAGGGTGTCGTCGTCGCCGAAGAGGAAGGTGCAGTCGCGCTCCTCGACCATCAGCTTCTCGACCGTGTCCTGGGTGCGCCAGCGGTCCTGGGTCTTGACGCCGGTCTTGATGTCGCGCATCTCGACCGCGATGAAGGCGCCGCCCTTGCCGGGCTGGATGATCTGGATCTTGATGACGCCGAACTGGCGGCCCTCGTGCTCCAGCACCATGCCTGGGCGTATCTGGTTGGCCTGAATCTTCATCAGCGGGTCCTTGGAACGCGATGTGCCGGGGAGATCGCGGCGCGGACCCTATCAGGTTGGCCAATCCCGGGCAACATCGCCCCCGGCGGGCGCTT
>JBAVNO010000317.1:0-10288 GCA_049691095.1 Alphaproteobacteria bacterium
GCCTATTTCGGCGGCCACCTCGTCTATGAGCTGGGCGTTAACGTTGCCGTGGTGAACCCGCACAAGATCTGAGGGTCGGCAGGCGCCCCGGGGCACGCGTTTCGCCGCCCACGTGCAAACGCGCGGCCGCACTGGCCTCCATGCGCGCGCGTCTCCATCAAGAATCCTCGGGAAACGCCAATCCTTCGGCAGCAGGCTCGCGGTGTTCGCGCCGGTGACCACCGTGAATTTCAACCAGCACAAGGAGGAGATCCACTCGGAGGATGCGGCTCGAAATGCCTCCCGCGCAAATCGAATGCGGGAACCGGGCCGCGGCGTTTGGCATGCCCTTTTTTGATCCGCCCTGACATATATCAGGCGCGCGGGACCCATCCGATAACGGGCTCCAAGCGCGTGCGCACCGTTCCCGATTCCTCTTGTGACTTGATGCAAAAAGTATAGCATCGACGCACCGGACCGCAGCGCGGGGCGGTGTGCCGCGTGCAGGTCATTTTCTGCACTGGTCGTACGACACCGGTTCCGGTCGGCGGCGGCGGGGCCGCGACGTCGGTATTTGCGACGGCGCGGGAGGACGACGCTGCGGAAGGGCATTCTTTATGGCTACCGGCACAGTCAAGTGGTTCAACGCCACCAAGGGTTACGGGTTCATCACGCCCGATGACGGTGGCAAGGACGTGTTCGTGCATATCACGGCGGTGGAAAGGGCCGGCATGGCGCCTCTGATCGAAGGACAGAGGGTGAACTTCCAGGTCATCCCCGACCGCCGAGGCCTCAAGGCGGTGGATCTCGCCAAAGCGGATTAACGCCGTCACGCGGGCGTGCCACGGCCGGCTTGCACCGGCGATCAATAGATAACGCGGCCCGCAAGGGCGCGCACCTTGGTCAAGGTCGCCCGATCGAGAGGCATGCGTTCCTCCAGCACTTGCGGCAAACCGCGGAGCGCATCGGCGACGGCGCGAAAATAGATTCCGACCTGCCGGCGGCGAATGGCAACCAGCGCGCACCAGGACCACCACAGGAACGTCGTTGCCAGCACGTAGCGCCACGGCATATGGCGCGCCGAGATCCAGCACCGGTTGCGGACCTGGAAATAGACCCACTGCCCCTTGGGTCTCGCCGTCGGGACCTCCTTGTGGTCGACGGTTACATCCGGCGCATACCGAATCGTGTAGCCGTGCGCCAACAGCCGGTACGAAAATTCCAGTTCTTCGACGCCGTAGAACAGCCGCTCCCAGAAGCCGCCGCACGCGAGGAACGCGTCGCGCCGCATCGCGAATCCGGCGCCGCAGAAGTACGAGCATTCGAAATCGTTCATGGGCTGTAACTTGTCCGTGCGCGGAATGGTCTTGACGTCAACGCGGCCCGTCACGGGATCGGCGATGCGGAAAGCGATGCAGGCGAGCAGGGGCTCGGCCGCGAAGCGCTCGATGACCCTCCGGGTCGCATCGGTCTGCGACAGGCACCCGTCGTCGTCGACGAAAATGCAGATTTCACCCGTGGCCTCGGCCACGCCGCGGTTGCGGCCGCCCGCTGCACCCGTGTTGTGGGACAACGCGATGAGGCGCACGTCGGGAAACCGGCGGCGAATGAACTCGGGGGTTCCATCGGCCGAGCCGTTATCGACCACGACGATCTCCTTACCGTCGTAATCCTGCGCCTCGATGCTCTCGAGACAATCCGCAACATCCTCGCGGCGGTTCATCGTGACGACCACGAAGCTGACGCGCGGCGCGGCCGGACTGCCGGGATTGCGGCTCATCGGATCCCCGCCGCCGCCCGGTCCATCCGATCGGGGACCGAGGGCAAGGGCTGGCCGTCGAGGGCGGCCGGAAGCGGAAGCCCCAGGAATGAGAGGACCGTGGGCGCGAGATCCAGCACGTTGCCCCGGCGAGTTTCGGCCGCGGCGATGCCCGGGCCGGCGATCCATAGCCGCGATTCGACGGTGTGGTCGCCCGTGCGCGGAATGTTGGGATGGAACAGCGGCACGGTCACGTCGCCCACGCGCTCCGAATAGCAGCGCTCCAGCCGGCCGAGATCGGTGCGGAAAACGACCATGAGATCGGGCACGTCGGGATGATGATCGGGACCGAAGGCTTCGGTCGCGGTGACCGTCCTGACCACGATCCTTTGCCCCGAGGTGGGATCGATCAAAGCCGTGAGCGCGCGCCGGATGTCGTCCAGCAGGGCATCGCACTCTTCTCCCGTTGCGACACTCCCGAACGGCTCTCGGCCCTTCCGGTTGATGCGGATCGCGCCGCACCGGTTGTTCCGCAGCGCCGCCGCCTTGGTCATGGGGGATTCCAGAGGATCGAGCAGGGACCCGAACATGGCCTGAACCCGGCGCACCATTGCCGTCTCGGCCATCCGCCTGGCGAATGGTTGCAGCGGCCTCGGGATATGGCTGATCTTGGTCTGCAGGTGCCGGATCAACGCACCGGGACCGGTGCGCACGGTCTTTGCCGAGGGCCTCGCCGAGCCGAGGCCCAGCCGGACCAGAACCTCGGGCAGGAGCTGCGGACCGCCGGTGTAGGGCCCCATGCCGTGGCTCGTGTAGGCGATGACGCGAGCCTCGGGTCCCGCGGCTTCGATGAGAGCGCCGAGACCCCTGTCGAGCCGTTGATACACGGACTGTATCGCGTGCCTGAATTCCATGGGCGCATTCGGATCGTGATCGGGGTGCGTCGGGTCCAGGAAATGCCAGAATTGATGACCGACGCAATGGGACTCGCCGAACGCCGCCGAGAAAAGGTCCCAGTCCCCCGAGGAAAGCACATCGAGGAGAAGAGCCGTCTTGCGGTCGGCCCCGTCGAGGAGACCGCGCAGGAGCCGCGCATAGCCCCCGTGCGTCCGTCCGTGGCGATCGCATGAGGTTATCGGGTGAGCGCCGTAACGGGAGCGGACACGATCCAGCACTTCGGGCGGGTCACTCACGATCGCGAAGTTGCGGTCGTGCAGGCCCCATTCGAAAAGTTGGAGCCCGTTGAGGCCCGCCGAGCGAACGGTTTGGGGCTGGTCGATAACGGCGACACGACATCCGGCCCTGCTTGCGCGGGTCCAGTAATAATCTTCCGGATCGACCTCGTCTTCCCGAACCGCCCGAACGCGCGCCTCGCCGGTGTGCAGCTGCCGCGGATGGTAATAAAGAGGAACCTTGCCGCAGGATCGCCCGGATGTGAGCTCCGGCCAGATCGCGCCGGGAAGGGTCTCCAGACAATTGTCGAGCCGATACACCGCGCCCATGCGCGTGAGCCGGGCAAAGGTCGGAAGGAGTCCCTCGGCGGCCCAACGCTCGATCAGCGTGGCCTCCGCGGCATCGAATCCGATTGCGACGACGCGTGCCGACATTCCCGCCGCCTCCCATGGCCGAGGACGGGCCGAGCCTGCAATCTTCGCGCTAATTTTCAGTAAAGTTTTATTCGATGTGCCCGGCAGGAAAAGGATGCCAGTCCGCGCCCGGACGCACCAGGGAAATTGAGTTCCGGTCCGGCGCCGAGGGCGCCACGGCCCAATTCGGCGTCTCTTAAGCCTTTCGTTACCGGTCTTGGCATAGGCTTCGACCGTACATTTCCCTGATGGCCGCCCGCCCAGCGGGCGCCGTCACGAAACGGCAAAACCGGGGCGACCCGGCGACGCAAAGCTTCCGGTCTCTCTGAGACAGCGGGGCTGCCGAATGAGGCGCCAGGATGAGGGCGGCACTTCGTGCCTTCTCGTTCCTGACCGCTGCCGCCGCGTTCTTCTTCTGGAGTTCGGCTGCGGCCCACGCGGATCAGGCTCTCTCGACAAGCCATTTCCAGACCGTTCATCCGAAAATTTTCGGAAGTTTGGAGATATTTTCCGCCGACGTGAAACCGTTCCACAAATGGACGGACATGATGGCGCGGTACCGCGAGCAGATCCGCCATACCGCGCACCCTTGTGCCGCGGGCGAGTGGAGCGGCTGCGAGCCGCCGGAATGGCGCGGTCTGATCGACGAGCTGAACGGCCTCGACTTCCGCGCCAAGCTCGAGCGCGTCAACGCCGAGATCAACCGCCACCCCTATGTGCGCTCGATCGACAATTGGGGCCTGCCCAATTACTGGGAGACCCCATTCGAGTTCCTGCGCACCGGCGGCCAGTGCCAGGACTACGCGATCGCGAAGTATCTGCTGCTGCGGGCAAGCGGCGTGCCCGAGGACCAGTTGCGCCTCGTGGTGGTGCGCGACATGAACCTTCAGCTCGACCACGCGGTAGTGGTGGCGTATGCCGAGGGCGACGCGCTGCTCCTCGACAACCAGATCCCCCAGGTCGTGCCGGTGTCGCTGGTGCGGCACTACCGGCCCTATTACTCGATCAACGAGGAGGGGTGGTGGCGGCACCTGCCCGTGCGCACGCCGCAACCGCCCGCGGTCGTCACCGCGGAACTGCACAAGCCCTGAACGCAATCGAAGGATCGCCGCCCGATTTCGATCCAGCCGGCGCGGCGGGCAAGCGGCGCCAGGCCGCCATACCCGCCGTCCTTATCGCCAAACGGTATAGGCCGTCAGGTGCACGGCGTCGTGACCGGGCTGCAGCCGTGGGGAACTTCCGGACCCATCGGGCCCTTCTCGTGCATCGGCATCTTGGCTCCCGGCATGCCCATGCGTTCCTTCATTTGCTTCCCCATCTGGATGCAGTTGTCCTGCCCTCGCGACGTACATGGCGGATAATATTTGTCCCCGACCTTGACGCCGCCGGCCATCGGTTCGGCGGCCGTGGCCGTGCCGTAGGGTATTGCCAGGATGGCGGCCGCGAGAATCGCGCCCATGAGTGTTCTAGTCATCTCCGCCTCCGTTATCGCGTAGCTACGTCTTGTTATTGATAGGTTTCCAATCCGCCGGCGTAAAGCCGGATTTCTGTTCATGGGCCGGCCCTTTGTTTCCGCGCAAATAGGAAGACGGACGCGATGTTCGCAGGGCGGCCTCATCACATGTTGGTGTGCCCGCGGGCCCGCGCAATAACGTATATCAAGTGCGAGGCCGTGAAGCCGGCCCGCGCATGAACGGCGAAATGGGCGGCCCGCGCGCCGGGTGCGACGTTATGCCCGTGGCGAACGGCGCCGGAGCGTGTCTCGAAGCTGTGGCGGAAAATGGCTCCCCGGGACGGGCTCGAACCGCCGACCTAGTGGTTAACAGCCACCCGCTCTACCGACTGAGCTACCGGGGAATTGTGCGTCCGGAAAACGACGGCGCCTTATACCAAACCGGGCCTTGCTGTGCCAGCCCTTCATGGCCTTGGGTGCGGGCCCGGGCGGCGCGAAGCCGCCGAAAGACCGTGGCGAAATACCCGGGCAAAACACCCTGACGAACTGCTGCGGCCTCGGTCCGCCACTTGGGGCATGAGCCCGGCAACTGGAGGCGCGGCCGGGAATCGAACCCGGATTCGGGGCTTTGCAGGCCCCTGCATCACCACTCTGCCACCGCGCCCCGTCCCTCGATCGAACCCGGCGCAGGCCGGGAATCGCAGGCGGGAGGCAGATATACTGGGTGCGTCGGGGGGATTCAAGCCGCGCCGCGTCCTCGTTGTGTTCGGAGCCCCGGTTAAGTATAAAGCTGTTGGCCCTCGGGCGGCTTCGCGGCTCCCTTTGGGCCGCGCTCGCATGGGCACACCTTCGGCCCAGGGCGCATCGGCTCACGGCACTTCGGGTGAGACATCATGTGTGATGCATTCCGCATCCAGCGACCCAACTACGACACACGGCTTCAGGATATACGGCCATGATGGATTTCGCGTTGGCACGCCGGTACATGGTGGACAGTCAGATTCGGACCAACAGGGTGACCGACGGCAACCTTCTCACCGTGCTCGCTCAGGTCCCCCGCGAACTCTTCGTTCCCGACCGGCTGCGCGGCGTCGCCTATGTCGACGAAGATTTGACGATCAAGCCGGGGCGCTGCCTGATGGAACCGATGGTGCTCGCCCGCCTGATCCAAACCGCGAGAATCGGGCCCTCCGACCGCGTGCTCGACATCGGATGCGCGACCGGCTACTCGACCGCCGTCCTGGGGCGGCTTGCCGGCACGGTGATTGCGGTGGAGAGCGATCCCGAGCTTGCGGCCCGGGCCACCGAACTGTTGGGCCAGCTCGGGGTCGACAACGCCACGGTGATCGTGGCGCCGATGACCCAGGGATATTCGAAAGGCGCGCCTTACGACGCCATCGTGATCAACGGATCGGTGCCGCGGATCGCCGATTCGATCGCCGCCCAGCTTGCCGAAGGCGGGCGGCTGGCGGCCGTGATATCGGACGGCCCCGGCATGGGTCACGGCACCTTGATGACGAAGACGCGGGGCGTGCTGGCGGCCCGGCCGGTTTTCGACGCCGGTACGCCGCCGCTGCCCGGTTTCGAGATGGAGCGGGGTTTCGTATTCTGACGGCAGGGCCGCGCCAAAGTCCCGGCCGCCGCCGGCGTGCCGGACAAGAATGGGGCTTAAGAGGGAAAGTGGTGCCAACCGAGCGCGATACCGAAAAGCCGGAGACACGGGCCCCGATGCGCCGGCGGGGCAACGCGAGTCGCAGGTCGTTCGGGGTGGCGCTCCTATCCATGGCGGCGCTCGCCGCGGGACCCGCGACCGGCCTTGCCGAGACGCTGCAGGATGCCCTGACGTCGGCCTACACGACCAATCCCACGCTCGATGCCGCGCGCGCCCAGCTGCGTGCCGTCGACGAACAGGTGCCCCAGGCGCGGGCCAATTATTTCCCGACCGTGACCGGGACCGGCAACCTGGGGAAGAGCGACACCACCAGCAAGAGCCCCTTCTTCACCCAGTCGACCACGATCAGCCCGCGGGGCGCGAACGTAACCATCAGTCAGCCGGTCTACCGCGGCGGCCGGACCGAAGCCCAGACCGACCAGGCCGAGAACGACGTTCTCGCCGGCCGGGCGCAGCTTCTCGTGACCGAGCAGACCATCCTGCTGGCGGCGGCAACGGCTTACGCCGACGTGTTTCGCGACCAAGCCGTCCTCGATCTCAACATCAACAACGAACAGGTGCTGCGGCGGCAGTTGGAGGCGACGACCGACCAATTCCAGGTCGGCGAGGTGACGCGCACCGACGTCTCCCAGGCCGAGGCCCGGCTGGCGAGCGCCACCGCGGCGCGCATCCAGGCGGAAGGAAATCTCGAATCGTCGCGCGCCGTATACCGCAACGTGATCGGCCTCCTGCCGGGGAAACTGACCGAGCCCGATCCGCTTGCCGGGCTGCCGGGCAATCGCGACGACGCCATCGCCGAATCGGAAAAGAATCCCGCCGTCATCTCCGCCAGGTTCAGCGAGCTTGCGGCGCGCAGCAGCGTCGACGTCGCCTACGGGCAACTGCTCCCCACCCTGTCGTTGAACGGCGAATATCAAAGACAGGACGAGGCCAGCTCGCGCAACGGATTCGCGGAAAGCACATCGCTGACGGCGCAGCTGTCGGTGCCGCTCTATCCCGGCGGCGGCGTGTACTCCCAGGTTCGCCAGGCGAAGGAAACCGTGCTGCAGCTCCGCAAGCAGGTCGAAGCGGCGTTGCGCGACGCGGCGCAACAGTCGACGCAGGCGTGGAACGCGTTGGAGACGGCGCGGGCGCAGAGCAAATCGTTCGAGGCCCAGATCCGCGCCAACGAGATTGCCCTGGAAGGCGTGCGGCAGGAAGCCACCGTGGGCTCGCGGACCGTTCTCGACATCCTCAACGCCGAACAGGAGCTGCTCGACTCCAAGGTCAATCACGTTCGCTCGCGCCGCGACGCGCTGGTGGCGGGGTGGCAACTCAAGGCCGCGGTCGGACAGTTGACGGCCAAGGCGCTCGACCTTCCGGTCGAGTATTATGACGTGGAAAAGCATTATGAGGAGGTGCGGGAAAAGCTCTGGGGCGTCGGCGAGGACTTGAAATGACGTTGCCGGCCGTGGAAAGGTTCCTTTAACACTGTCATATCTATTGTGTTTCCGGTATTTTGGGGCAGTTTCGCCCCGGTATTCGTTTAAGCCATGACCAGCGCCAAGCCCCAGCAAGAACCCTCGATGGAGGAGATCCTCGCCTCGATCCGGCGGATCATTTCCGAGGAGGGCGAGGCGCCCAAGGCCGAGACGGCAGGCATGGAGGCGCCCCAGGAGCCCGAGGGGGAGCCCGAGGCGCAGTCGGAAGCGCCCCCGGACGAGGCCGAGGACGTCCTGAACCTGACCAATATGGTGAGGGAGGACGGCACCGTCGTGAACCTCCTGGACGAGGCCGCAAAGAGAGAGACCGCGGAGGCGGCCCCGGAACCGGAGCCCATACCGGAACCAGAGCCGGAGCCCATGCCCGAACCGGTCGCGGCGGCTCCCGCGCCGGAACCGGAGCCCATGCCGGAACCGATGCCCGAGCCCGAGCCAATGCCGGAGCCCGAGCCGGAACCGATCGCGGCGGCTCCTGAGCCGGAACCGGCACCGGAGCCGATACCGGAGCCGATGCCCGAACCGGCGCCAGAGCCGGAACCCGCGCCCGAGCTCGAGACCGAGGGGGATCTGGAATTGGAAGAGGCCAAGCCATTCGAGCCGCCGGCCGCAGCCGCAGCCGAATCCGTGTCCGAAGAGAGCCTGGTGTCCGACGAGGCGGCCGAGGCATCGACCGCGGCGCTGGCGGCGCTCGCCCAAGCAGTCGCCCATCAGAACATCCGGGTGATGGGACAAACGCTCGAGGATCTGACGAAGGAGATTCTTCGCCCCTTGCTGCGCGAGTGGCTGAACGAGAATCTTCCCGGCCTCATCGAGCGGCTCGTCCGGACCGAAATCGAAAAGATGGTCGGCCGGGTCAAAGACCGCTAGGTTTCCTTCGGCTGCCCGCCTTGACCAAGGCGGGTTTTATGCACAAAAGTTCCGCGAACCGAACGGCAGGAGATTCGCCGGCTCATGCTGGACAAGACCTTTGTCCCCGCCGACGTCGAGGCGCGCCATTACGGCCAATGGGAACGCTCGGGCGCCTTCGCCTCGGGCGCGCGCGGCGCGGCGCGGCCGTTCACCATCATGATGCCGCCGCCGAACGTCACCGGCAGCCTGCACATGGGCCATGCGCTCACCTTCACGCTTCAAGACATTTTGATCCGGTTCGAGAGGCTGCGCGGGCGCGACGCGCTGTGGCAGCCCGGCACCGATCACGCAGGAATCGCCACCCAGATGGTGGTCGAGCGCCAGCTCGAGGCCATGGGCCAGAGCCGGCACGCGCTGGGCCGCGAGGAATTCATCAAGCGCGTATGGGAGTGGAAGGCCCAGTCCGGCGACACCATCGTCCGCCAGTTGCGCCGCCTCGGCGCTTCGGCCGATTGGGCGCGAAGCCGCTTCACCATGGACGAGGGCTTGTCGCTGGCGGTGCGCAAGGTGTTCGTCGATCTCCACCGCCAGGGGCTCATCTATCGCGACAAGCGCCTGGTGAACTGGGATCCGAAACTGCACACCGCGATCTCGGACCTGGAGGTGGACAGCCGCGAGATCACCGGGCGCATGTGGTACTTCCGCTACCCCATCGAAGGCGAGAGCGGGCGTTTCATCACCGTCGCCACCACGCGCCCCGAGACCATGCTGGGCGACACGGGCGTGGCGGTGCATCCCGAGGACGAACGCTACAAGGCGCTGGTGGGGAAATTCTGCCGCCTTCCCATCGCGGAGCGCCGCATCCCGGTCATCGCCGACACCTATTCCGATCCCGAGAAGGGGACTGGCGCGGTGAAGATCACGCCCGCCCACGACTTCAACGACTTCGAGGTCGGCAAGCGCCACGGCCTGCCGATGATCAACATCTTCGACGAGAACGCCTGTCTGAACGAGAACGCGCCCGCGTCGTACCGGGGGCTCGACCGGTTCAAGGCGCGCGACAAGGTCGTGGCCGAGATGGAGACTCTCGGCCTTCTCGACAAGGTCGAGGACAACGCCATGACCATCCCCTACGGCGACCGTTCGGGCGTGGTGATCGAACCCTGGCTCACCGACCAGTGGTACGTGGACGCGGCCACGTTGGCCGAGCCCGCGGTCGAGGCGGTGGAGCAGGGCCGCGCCCGGTTCGTGCCGAAGCACTGGGAAAACACCTATTTCGAATGGATGCGCAACATCCAGCCCTGGTGCATCTCGCGCCAGATCTGGTGGGGCCACCAGATCCCCGCCTGGTACGGGCCCGACGGCAAGGTCTTCGTCGCGGAGAGCGAGGACGAGGCGCAAGCCGCGGCCGCCAAACACTACGGCACCGCGGTGCCGCTCAGGCGCGACACCGACGTGCTGGATACCTGGTTCTCGTCGGCGCTGTGGCCGTTCTCGACCCTGGGCTGG
>JBAVNO010000318.1:0-13062 GCA_049691095.1 Alphaproteobacteria bacterium
GCCCGCTCGCGGATGGTTTGCTCGCGGCCCAAGGCGGTGAGGGCGGCGGTGACGATGTGGCGGGCGGTGAGGCCGGCCTCGTCGTACTGCTTCTCGGGCTTGTCGTGGGCGAGGAAGCGGTCGGGCAGCACCAGGGGCCGCACCTTGAGCCCGTTCTCCAGCAGCCCGGCGTGGGCCAGGTGATGGAGCACGTGGGCGGCGAAGCCCCCCACCGCCCCTTCCTCGACCGTGATCAGCACCGCGTGCTCCCGCGCCAGCCGTTCGATCAGCTCCCGGTCCAGGGGCTTGGCGAACCGGGCGTCGGCCACCGTGCACGAGAGCCCGCGCGCCGCCAGCTCGTCGGCCGCCTTCAGGCATTCGGGCAGCCTGGCCCCGAACGAGAGCAGCGCCACCGCCGTGCCCTCCCGGATCACCCGCCCGCGCCCGATCTCCAAGGGCGTGCCGCGCCGGGGCAGCTCCAGCCCCAGACCCTCGCCCCGGGGATAGCGGAAGGCGCAAGGCCGGTCGTCGATCCCTGCTGCGGTCGCCACCATGTGCATCAGCTCGGCCTCGTCGGCCGCCGCCATCACCACGAACCCCGGCAGGGTGGCCAGATAGGTGACGTCATAGGACCCGGCATGGGTCGGCCCGTCCGCCCCCACCAGGCCCGCCCGGTCGATGGCGAAGCGCACCGGCAAGGACTGGATCGCCACGTCGTGCACCACCTGGTCGTAGGCCCGCTGCAGGAAGGTGGAATAGATGGCCGCAAAGGGGCGCATCCCCTCGGCCGCCAGCCCGGCCGCGAACGTCACCCCGTGCTGCTCGGCGATCCCGACGTCGAAGCACCGCTCCGGGAACTTGGCCGCGAACTTGTTCAGCCCCGTGCCCGACGGCATCGCCGCCGTGATCGCCACGATCCTGGGGTCGGCCTCGGCCTCCGCCATCAGCGCCTTGGCGAATACCTCGGTGTAGGACGGCGCCTTGGCCTCCGGCTTGACCTGGATGCCGGTCACCACGTCGAACTTGTTTACCCCGTGGTACTTGTCCGCCGCCGCCTCGGCCGGCGCGTACCCCTTCCCCTTCTGGGTCACCACGTGCAGCAGCACCGGCCCGTCCGCGTCCGCGTCCCGCACGTTCTTCAACACGGGGAGCAGATGGTCCAGATTGTGCCCGTCGATGGGCCCGACATAGAAGAACCCCAGCTCCTCGAACAGGGTGCCGCCCGTCACCATGCCGCGGGCGTATTCCTCCACCCGGCGCGCCGCCTCCATCAGCGGCCGCGGGAACCTCTTCGCCATCTCGCGCGCGATGTGCCTCAGGCTCCGGTACCCCCGGCTCGAGAGCAGACGCGACAGGTACGCGCTCATCGCCCCCACCGGCGGCGCGATCGACATGTCGTTGTCGTTCAGGATCACGATCAGGCGCGAGTCCATCGAGCCCGCGTTGTTCATCGCCTCATAGGCCATCCCGGCGCTCATCGCCCCGTCGCCGATGACGCACACCACGTGGTTCTTCTCCCCCTTCAGGTCGCGCGCCACCGCCATCCCCAGCCCGGCCGAGATCGAGGTCGAGCTGTGCGCCGCCCCGAACGGGTCGTAGACGCTCTCGGCGCGGTTCGTGAACCCCGACAGACCCCCGCCTTGCCTCAAAGTCCGGATCCGGTCCCGCCGCCCGGTCAGAATCTTGTGCGGGTACGACTGGTGCCCCACGTCCCAGATCACCCGGTCCTTGGGCGTCTCGAACACGTGATGCAGCGCCACCGTCAGCTCCACCACCCCCAATGAGGCCCCCAGATGACCCCCCGTCACCGACACCGCGTCGATGGTCTCCAGACGAACCTCGTCCGCCAGCCGACGCAGCTCCCCCCCGGACAGCAACCGGATGTCCCCCGTGTCCCTGATCCCGTCCAATATCGGCGTCGCGCTGGTCACTTCGCTCATCCCCATCCGTTATCAGTTGGTTCGCTGCACAACGAAGCGGGCCACATCGCGTAGAAGGTCCGCTTTTTCCTCGAACAAATCAAGATGGCCAACCGCCTGATCGGCCAGCATCAACGCCTGGGCGCGGGCCCGTTCCACGCCGAGGATGGAAACGAATGTCGCCTTTCCCGCATTGGCGTCCTTGCCCACCTTCTTGCCCATGTCCGCCTCGTTGCCGACCGCGTCCAGGAGGTCGTCCGTGATCTGGAAGGCGAGCCCGAGGTCGTGGGCATAGCCGCGCAACGCATGGCGCGCCTGCATCGGCGCCTTGCCCAGAATGGCGCCCGCCTCGCACGAAAAAGCGATGAGCCGGCCGGTCTTGAGCTGTTGCAGCCTGGTGATGGCGCCGATGTCGAGAGACTGATTCTGGGCTTCGAGGTCCATCATCTGCCCGCCCACCATCCCCTTGGCGCCGGCGGCGGCGGCAAGCGCCGTCACCAGTTCGCATCGCACTTCGGGATCGGAATGGGTCTCGGGATCGGCCAGCACGCCGAACGCCTGGGTGAGCAGCCCGTCGCCCACCAGGATGGCGGTCGCCTCCCCGTACTGCACATGGCAGGTGGGCTTGCCGCGGCGCAGATCGTCGTTGTCCATGGCCGGCAAGTCGTCGTGCACGAGCGAGTAGGTATGGACCATCTCGATGGCCGCCGCCGCGCGCAGCGCCGATTGCTTGGCCACGTTGAAAAGCTGCGCCGAGGTCAGGAGCAGGAACGGGCGCAGCCTCTTGCCGCCCGCGGTGACGGCGTAATGCATGGCCTCGAACACGCGGCATTCGAGACCGTCGCCCCGGGGCAGCAGCCGTTCCATTTCGGCGGTGACGGCGGTGGCCGTTTCGTCGAGGGCGCTCCTGAGCCGGTCCAAGACGACCTCAGTCGATCCCGGCGGGTTCGGTGCCGACGGGGCCTTCTGGGCCAAGCACGATCTTGTCGACCTTGGCCTGTGCCTCCCGCAGCTTCGCCTCGCAATGCTTCTTCAAGGCCGCACCCCGTTCGTAGGACCCGATCGCCTCGTCGAGGTGGCTCTTGCCTTCCTCCAGCTTGCGTACGATCTGCTCGAGTTCCTGGAGGGCAGCCTCGAAACTCATCGCCGAAATGTCCTTGGGGATTCCGCCTGCGGCCATCGGAAGCTCCGTGATCAGGGGCGCGAGTTTAAGCGTGGGCCGACTTGAGGCACAAGGGCAAACGGCCGCCGCCAGGGCCTTCGGCCCCGACGCCGGGGCCAGGCGGCGGCGCGCCTCTGTCCGGTTACGACGCCATCAGGCCGCGCACGTGGGCGGCGGCGCTCTCGGCCAAGGCGGTCAGCTCGTACCCGCCCTCGAGCGTCGAGACCAGCCGGCCTTTGCACAGCGCCGAGGCGGCGCCGCGAACCTGCTGGGTGACCCAAAGGAAGTCATCCTCGTGCAGGCGCAGCGACGCCAGCGGATCGCCGGCGTGGGCGTCGAAGCCGGCGGACATGAGCACGAATTCGGGGGAGAAGTCGGACAGCGCCGGCAGGATGATGCGCGTCATGGCGGCGCGAAACTCGGCCGAGCCCGATTGCGGCGCCAACGGTGCGTTGAAGATGTTGCCGACTCCGGTCTCGCTGGCCGCCCCCGTCCCGGGGTACGCGGGCCACTGATGCGTCGAGCCATAAAAAAGGTCCGGATCGGCGGCAAAGGCGTCCTGGGTTCCGTTCCCGTGGTGGACGTCGAAATCGACGACGGCGATCCGTTTCAGCCCGTGCGCGGCCCGCGCGTGCATGGCGGCGACGGCGATGTTGTTGAACAGGCAGAATCCCATCGGGTGATCGCGCCCCGCATGGTGGCCGGGCGGGCGCACGGGGCAAAATGCATTCGAGGCCTCGCCCCCCATCACCGCGTCCACCGCCGCGCACACGGCGCCTGCGGCTCGAAGCGCCGCTTCGCCGGAGCCGGCCGAAACCGCCGTGTCCAAGGTCACGTCGACGACCCCGACCTGGGGGATCGCGAACATCAGCTGGGCGATGTAGGTACGGTCGTGGACCCGCTCGAGCTGTTCGTCGGTCGCCCTTGGCGCCTCGCGCCATTTGAGCGCCGCGAACTCGGGCCGCTTCAGGGCTTCGAGAACGACGCGAAGGCGCGCCGGGCTTTCGGGGTGGCCGCGCCCCGGATCATGGTCGAGGCAGGCGGGATGGGTGAAAACGGCGGTGGGCATGAAGGTTGGCGACGAAGGTCCTTATGGCAAAGAGAGGCCTTATGCCGAGGCGAGGCGGCGGCCATTGTTGGACGAATCGCCCGCCGGGGGCCACGGCGAAATTGCCCCAGCCTGTCACGCCGGCTTGCGGATGTGGAAGGTAAAGACCCCGTCCTTTTCCTGCCAACCGTCGAGCGCGAAGCCGGTGGTCTCGCAGAAGGCCTGGAAGTCCTTGACCGCGCTCGGGTCGGTGGCCAGCACCGTGAGCAACCCGCCAGGCCGCACGTCCTTCATGGCGCGCCGGGCCTTGAGCACGGGGAGCGGGCACCGGAGCCCCTTGGTGTCGAGCGTCGTCATCGAAACCGTCTTTCTTTGCGGGTTTTGTTTGCGGGACTTTGTTTGCCGAACCAGTATGCCACGGACCGGGTGAGCGTCAGGTCGCCGCAGGCCCGGCTCCCCACCTTGACCGCTTTTTGGCCACCTATATAGTCGCCAGCCATGGACTTCCGAGCCCTTCAAGGCAACGCGCGCCGGGCCAGCCGTCTGCTCAAATCCATGAGCAACGTCCACCGGTTGATGATCCTGTGCGAGCTGGCGGCCGGCGAATCGTCCGTGGGCGAGCTTCAGCAGAGGGTCAGGCTCGGGCAGTCGGCCCTGTCCCAGCATCTGGCCCGGCTGCGCCGCGAACGGCTGGTCAAGACGCGGCGCGAGGCGCAGACGATCTATTACTCCCTCGCAAGCAGCGAACCCGCGGCGGTCATGAAGACGCTCTACGGCCTCTACTGCGCGCCAAGACAAAAACCGGGAAAGGCCGCGCGGCGCCCCCGCAAGTGACTCGAACCGCCGTCGGCGCACCGCGCGCCTCGGCCGCGCCCTTCAGCCGCGCCCCGGGGCGCGCTTCGTCAGTCCGTGGCCGGCAAGACATAACCAGCCGACGATGAAGGCCAGCCCGCCCACCGGTATGGTGCCCGAGAGGGCTTGTGACCCGGCCAGCACGCGGACATACAGCCCGCCGCAGAACAGGACGATCCCCAGCACGAACGCGAACGCCGACGCCTTGAGCCAGCCCATGGCCCCGCCCGCCGCCTCCTCGTGGCCCATGAGCGCGGCCACGCCGACGAGCGCCAGCGCGTGCCACATGTGGTAGCGCACCGCGGTCTCGAACGCGTGGACCGCGGGCTGGTCGGCAGAGGCCAGACCATGGGCCGCATAGGCCCCGGCCGCCACCGCCAGGGCGCCATTGGCGCCCGCCGCCGCCAGCCATTGCCGTGCCGCCATCTGGGCTCCCGCCTCGCCTTTCGGCCGCCGCAAAGGGCCGCCGGTCGTTCTCCAGATTAGCGGCAATTTTTGCCGGTCCCGGAAAATATTGCCCGATCCGCGGCAAAACTTTCCCGGTACTGGCCCCATCGGCGGGCGAGGCGGCGCGCCCGTCCCGCCGCGCCGGATGTTCTTAAGTAACTGAAAATACTATGCTTTCTTGAGGGCTGCGGGGGCCAGGCCGCCCTTTGGCACGGCCCCTGCACGGGAACGTGCGGGCAGATGGGTTCGCGGCCTCCGCGAATGCGTCCCTTCTGTGCCACGCATTGCCAGTTAGGCAGAGGGAGGTCAGGAATGACCAGCGTTTCGAAGGCCAGATCCGGCCAGAAATTCACACGCGACGACCAGCTCGCTCTGCTCCTCATTCGCCACCTCGGTACCGAGGGGGCGATCAAGGCCTGCTACAGCAACCAGTGGTTCTCGGTTCTGAAGGCGGTCGAGGAGCAGCGCAGTCGGACGGAGCCGCGCACGATCATGTAGAGGCCACTGCGCCGCGGCACCGGTTGCCTCGGCTGGGGTCGTCTCGGATTCTGTGGTTTCGGGTCGTCTCGTTTCGGCTCGCCCGCCGCTGCGCGTCCGCGGCGTGGGGCGCACGTTGCGCCGTCACGAATAGGCGGCGTACGCCTTCTCTTCGACGATATTCGAGTCGAGCCGCGTGTTGATCTCCCGCTTGATCGCGGCGCGCCGATCGTTCGTGCGATAGACCGCCCGGGCGAGCTCGACGAACACCAGCCCGAAATCGCCGCGGCGCTCGCATTCGCGGATCTTATCCTCGATCTCCCACAGCTCTTCGTTCACGGCCCGGAGCGCCGCCGTCAGACGCGCGAGCCAGTCGCTTGGGGCGATGGCGGCGTCGCGGGCCTGGTGCAGGAGGGAAAGCTCGGCGCGAACGTTGGCGCGCTTGCGGGCGTCGCCGATGCGGTCCGCCTTGATCTCGAGAATGGTGATCTTGTCGATGAGTTCGGCCGGCGCGGTGGGAACGGGAATCTCCATGATGATCTCCTCAGGTGCCGGTCGCGGCGTGTGCATGTGAGTCCAGCCGGCGGGCGAGCTCGCCCGCCGCGCGCGCGATCACGCTTTCCCAATCGCCTGCCCGGTCCTGACGGAAGATCCGCATGCTGGGATACCAGGGCGAAGCCGCGCCCTCGCGGCCCCAGCGCCAATCGGGCGCGCGGCAGAGCAGCATCCAGACCTCGACGCCCATGGCCCCCGCGAGATGCGCGACCGCGGTGTCGGAGGTGACGACGAGGTCGAGGCACGCCATCACCGCGGCGGTGTCGAGGAATGCTCCGCGGCCATCGCCGGAACCATCGCGGTCGAAACCATCCCCCAGATCCTCGATCGGCAAGACGCCACGCGCGCCAAGCAGCTGCTCGCGGCCCTGGCCTTTCTGCAGGCTGACGAGACGCACGCCCCGAACAGTTGCCAGCCGGGCCAAGAGGTCCACCGGGATCGAACGGTCGCGGTCGACGCGATAGGACGGATTGCCCTGCCAGCACAGGCCGACCTTGAGCGCGCCCCGCGGCCCCAGCTTGTGGCGCCAATGCCGCGCCAACTCCAGGTCCGCCTTCAGGTAAGGCACCAGCGCGCCCGCGCGTTTCAGCTCGGGGTCGAGAAGGCCGGGAAGACTCATCAGGGGAATCTGCACGTCGCAGAGGGGACGCTCGGCCGCGCACGGCACGATCTCCACCCCGAGGTCTGCACCGGCGAGAAGCCGGACCAGCGGCGGCGGCGATTCGACCACGACCCGGCCGCCGCTATTTACGGCCTCGCGGACGTAGCGCACGAACTGGATGGTGTCGCCCAGCCCCTGCTCGGCGTGAACTAGCAGCGTGCCGCCGTCGAGCTCCGTGCCGTCCCAACGCGGCCGGTCCACCGGGCGCATCGCGAAACCGGGGATCTTCCGGCGCCAATCGTATTCGCGCCATCCGGCCACGCTCGGACCCTTGGTCAGCATGGCGAGGCCGAGATTGAAATGGGCATCGGCATAATCGGGCGCGAGTCGGATCGCCTCGCTCAGGCTGGCGATCGCGCGATCGATCTTGCCCTGCTCCCTCTGGCTGACGCCGAGACTGGACCAGGCGCGGGCGTGATCCGGCGCGAGCCGGACGGCGTGACGCAATTCCTCTTCCGCCTCCCCGCGTCTCCCCGTTACCAGCAGCGCGTTGCCCAGATTGAAGTGAAGCTCGGGATGATCGGGCGCGCGCGCGAGCGCCGCGCGGAAACACTCCAGCGCTTCGTCGTGGCGCCCCGCCTCGCCGAGCGCAGCGCCCAGATTCGACATCACCTCCGGCTCGCCGGGCGCCAGGTCCAGCGCCTTGGTTTGGGCGGTGACGGCCTCGTCGAAACGCCGCTCCGCCTTGAGGAGATTGCCGAGCGCGGTCCACAGGCCCGCCTCGTTCGGCGCCGCGGCCAGCGCCTCGCGGAACACCGCCTCCGCCTCGCGCGGCCGCCCGGCGGCGCCGAGCGCCAGCCCCAGGGCGTGGTGGTAGAGCGGGTTGGCGGGATCGGCCTGCGCCGCCTTTTCATAGAGCTGCAACGCACGATCCGGATGCCCCAGCGCCTGCTTGGCGAGGCCCGTCAGATACAGGGCGCCGGCGTGCCGGGGGTGCTTGCGGAGAATCTTGCCGTAGAGTTCGCCGGCCTTGGCGAGCCGCCCGGCCCGGTGGTGCTCGAGGGCGTTCGCGAGAAGGTCTTCCACTCCGTTCACGGACGAAGCGGCTTGCATGGCGCGATCATGGAGGATTGGTGCGGCACTCCGGGGACGCATGGCGGCGCGGGCGGCAACACGGCCGCACGACGAAGGCGGCCCGGGGTTACCTTGTCCATGACACGGTTTCGATTTTCTTAATTCTTCCCGTCGTGTAAGGTGGCGCGCCGTCAAAACAGCGGCATGGTGCTGCCCGCGCGGTCCTCGCCGGTGTGGCGCGAAGTGCCGGAAATGACAGGTATTTCATGGGCGCACGGTTGACATCGTAGGCCCCGAAACCCACCATTCATCTGGCAATCATCTTGCCCTGGTATTCTCTCGGCCCCGCCCGCTCCACCCGGCATGCGGGCCGTTTGATCCGGGTTTCTGGAAGAGGTCGAGTTGACGACACACCCCACGCGCACATCTCCGCTTGGCTCCCGCCGCATGGTGCTCACAGCAGGGGGCCTTGCGCTGCTTGCCGCCGTGATCGTCGCCGCCGCCGTGATGCGGGGCGGTACCGCCGCCCCGGCCGATGCCCGTGACGTGGTGCGGGTGGGCGTGCTTCAGTTCGGCACCGTCAATTGGGAACTCGACGTCATCCAGCATCACGGGCTCGACGCCAAGGAGGGCGTGAAGGTGGAGCCCGTGGTCCTGGCGAGCAAGAACGCGACCGCGGTCGCGCTTCAGGGCGGCGCGGTGGACGTGATCGTCACCGACTGGATCTGGGTGACGCGGCAGAGATCGAACGGCATCGATTATACCTTCGCCCCCCATTCCGTGATCGCGGGCGGCGTGATCGTGCGGCCCGATTCGGGCATCCGGTCGCTCGACGACCTGCGCGGCAAGAAGATCGGCGTCGCGGGCGGACCGGTGGACAAGAGCTGGCTGTTGCTGCGCGCCTACGCCTTGAAGACGATCGGCGTCGACCTCGCGACGGTGGCCGAGCCCGTGTACGGTGCGCCGCCGCTCCTGAACGAGCTGATGCTCAAGGGCGAGTTACCGGCAGTGCTCACCTTCTGGAATTACGAGGCGCGCCTCAAGGCCAAGGGCATGAAGCAGGTCATCGCCATCCGCGATGTGTTGCGCTCGTTCGGCGGCTCGCGCGACGTGCCCGTCGTCGGCTGGGTCTTCAGCGAGAAATGGGCCAAGACGCACGAGGCGGCGATCAACGGCTTCCTGCGCGCCTCGGCGGCGGCAAAGAAGATTCTCGCGACCTCGGACGAGGAGTGGGAGCGCATCCGCCCCCTCACCGATGCCGAAGACGAAACGACGCTCGTTTCCCTCCGCGACGCCTATCGAAGCGGAATTCCCACGGGCGACAACGACGCCGAGGCCAAGGCAGCCCAGGCGATTTTCTCGGTGCTCGCGAAAACCGGCGGCAAGGATCTTGCCGGCGACAGCACTGAGATCGAACCCGGCACATTCTGGAACGGAACCGCGCACTGATGGTCCGTCGGGGGCTTTCCTTTCGTCGCGCCGCCCAGCCCTTGACCAACGCATCGGATTTTTCCCTGCGGCTGATTTCGCTGGCCTTCTTCGTGGCCATTTGGGCCGCCGCGGCGCTGCTCGCCGATACGCCGAGGCTGCCCGCGCCGTGGACGGTCGCGGATAGCATGGTCCAGCACATCGTCGCCGGCGATTTGCCCTTTCACGTCGCGATTACGCTGGCGCGTGTCGGCGCCGCCTTCGTCATCGCGATGGCGATCGGCACCGCCATCGGCATCGTCATGGGCCGCCGTCGCGAGTTCGACGTTCTGTTCGACGGGTGGCTGGTGCTGGGCCTCAACGTGCCGGCGCTGGTCGTCATCATCCTGTGCTACATCTGGCTGGGACTGACCGATGTGGCGGCCGTGATCGCCGTCGCGATCAACAAGATTCCGCTGGTCGTGGTCACGGTGCGCGAAGGTGCCCGCGCCCTCGACCGCGATCTGATGCAGGTGGCGCAGATCTACCGTTTCTCGTGGAGCAAGAAGCTCACGAAGGTGGTGCTGCCGCAGCTTTACCCCTACATCATGGCGGCCGCCCGCAACGGATTGGCGCTGATCTGGAAGATCGTGCTCGTCGTCGAGCTGTTGGGACGCAGCGACGGCGTCGGATTCCAGATCAGCATCTATTTCAATTATTTCGACATCAGCTCGATCCTCGCCTACACGTTGGCCTTCGTCGGGATCGTTCTCGTCATCGAACTGGCGTTGCTCCGTCCGCTCGAGATCAGGCTCACGCGTTGGCGCCTATGACCGGAAACGCGCTCGTCGTCAAAGTCTCGCGCAAGACCTATGCGGCGCGCACGCCGGGGGCCAGCCATACGGCGCTCGCCGGGCTCGAATTCTCGATCCCCGAAGGCCAGTTCGCCTGCATGCTGGGGCCGTCCGGCTGCGGGAAGACGACGCTCCTCAACATCGTGAGCGGGCTCGACACCGAGGTGGAGGGAGCCGTGACCTTCGGCGACCAGCCGCTCGGGCAGCAAGCCATCGGCTACATGTTTCAGACTCCGCGCCTGTTTCCTTGGCTCACCGTGCGCGACAACGTGCGCATGGTACTGCGCGACCATTCCGACGCCACCGGGCGGGCCGAGCAGCTGCTCAAAGAGATGCATCTCGAAGAGGTGATGGACGCCTTTCCCAACCGGCTGTCGGGCGGCATGCAGCGGCGCGTCGCTCTGGCGCGGGCCTTTGCGGCCAGTCCGCGGCTCCTGCTGATGGACGAGCCCTTCGTCTCGCTCGAGGCGCCAGTGGCCAACCAACTGCGCCGGCTGCTGCTCGACATCTGGGGCGGGCGGCCGACCACCGTCTTGTTCGTCACCCACGATCTGCGCGAGGCGCTGTGCCTTGCCGACCGCGTGTTGTTCCTGTCGCCCTCGCCCGGGCGCGTGGTGTTGGACCTTCCGGTTACCCTTGGCCGGCCCCGCGACCCCGACGATCCGGCGATCGACCGGCTGCAGCGCGACCTTCTCGGCCGTTATCCCGACCTCCTGGCGGGCCTCGTCGGCGTCGCCCCCGAGAAGGCCTGAGCCGGCCACCTGAGCCGGGCGCATCCGGGCCGGGCATGAGGGAAGACGCGCGCGAGGCCCGGTTCCGCCGACGGCCGGCCCCGCCGCGTTCGCATCTCAGGTTCGCCGGACGGGCCTGAAGCGCCGGCCGGAACGTGCGCCGGCCCTAAGACCTGCGCTAAGACCTGCGCTAAGACTCCGGGTCCGCGGTCACGATCTCGGCCACGCGCCGGGTGAGGCTCGCCGCGTCGTAGGGCTTCTGCAGCAAGGCCAGCGAATCGGGAATGGCGCCCGCCTCGTCGAGGCGGTGTTCGGGATCGCCCGAGGCGAACAGCACCCGGAGCGACGGGAAGCGCCGCCTCGCCTCCGCTGCGAGGTCGGCGCCGGACATGCCGCCCGGCATCATCACGTCGGTGAACAAGAGATCGACCGGCCCTTCCCGTTCGAGGACGCCCAGGGCCTGAAGCCCGTCCCCGGCCTCCAGGACCGTGAGCCCCTGTTCGCGCAGCGCTCGGGCCGCGAACCGGCGCACCCCGTCATCGTCCTCCACCACCAGGACGGTGGCCGCATCGGGAACGTCGGCGAGGGCTTCGCGCGGTGCGCGGAGTCTCGCCGCAGCGGCGACCGGCGAGCGCGGCAGGTAAAGCCGAACCGTCGTGCCCCGGCCCGGCGCGCTGGCGATGGCGGCCAGTCCCCCGGACTGGCGCGCGAACCCGTACACCATGCTCAGCCCAAGGCCCGTCCCCTTGCCCTCGGACTTGGTGGTGAAGAAGGGCTCGAACGCCCGCTCCAGTATCTCCGGCGTCATGCCGGTTCCGGTGTCGGCCACCGCGATCATCACATAGTCGCCCGGTGCAAGGCCCCGGTCGTTCCCGTCCGCGACCTTCTCGTTGGCGCAACGGATCGTAAGCCGCCCGCCCCCGGGCATGGCGTCGCGGGCGTTGATCGCCAGATTGAGGATCGCGTTTTCCACCTGCCCGGGATCGGCGGTGGCCGGCCACACATCGGCGGCGACGTCGGTTTCGACCGCGATCGGATCGCCGAGCGTGCGGCCGAGCAGACCCGCCATTCCGTTCACCAGCCGTCCCACTTCGATGGGCCGCGGACGAAGCGGCTGGCGGCGGGCGAAGGCCAGCAGGCGCTCGGTCAACTCGGCGCCGCGCCGGGATGCGGCCAGCGCCTCGAGCAACAGATCCTCGCCCGCGGCCGCGGATCCGAATTCCTCGAGCATCTGCAGATTGCCGAGGATGATGGTGAGCAGGTTGTTGAAGTCGTGGGCGATGCCCCCGGTCAAACGCCCCACCGCCTCCATCTTCTGCGCCTCGCGCAGCTCGGCTTCGTGGCGCTTCAACTGCGTGATGTCGGTGCAGATTCCCACCGTGCCGCCGTCCGCGGTCTTGCGCTCCAGGACCTGGAGGAAGCGCCCGTCGGAGCGGCCTTCCTCGAACACCTGGCCGGGGCAACGATGCAACGCCAGCCTCGTCTCCAGCCAATCGGCTTCCCGCCCGGCGCCGTCAAACGCGAATCCCCCAACGATGCTGGTCCGCGCCAAGTCTTCGAATCGGGCGCCGGGGCGAAGATGCGGCGCGAGCTCGGGAAAGAATTCGGCGCTCTTGCTGTTGGCCAGCACCAGCCGGTCGCGGGCGTCGAACAGCATGAAGCTCGCCGGGATCGATTCGACCGCGTCGATCAGGCGCAGATGGGCCTTGGCGGCGGCGGATTCGAGCTCGCGCCGCATCTTCGACTCGGCGCCCAGTTCGCGCCAGCGCCGGTACGCGAACAGCGCCAGCGCCACCACGAGAACGAACAGCGCGAACGGCGCTTCGTCCACGTTGTAGCGCTCCAGACCGCGCGTCCAGCGCAGGAACGTCTCGTAGAGATCGAACCGCATGGCTACGAGCATGGCCGCGACGCCGGCGCCCGCGACTATGGCGGCCTCGATGGCGACATGCGGGT
>JBAVNO010000319.1:0-5880 GCA_049691095.1 Alphaproteobacteria bacterium
GTTGAGTTCCAGCCCCCATTTCTTACCCAGGCCCAGCAAGGACTGATCGAACCTGAGGCCGACCGTTCCGTTGAAACCGGGACCGCTGCTGCTGTTGTCGGCTTTGATGAGGTCGAGGATCTTGCCGCTGACATTGTCTTCCCGGCGGATGATCGCCGTGTCGGGCCGGTTCCGGAACTCGAGGTTTGGCGTCAGGCGGCCGTAGACCTTGGGCATCCCGGGCGGATTCGACGTGTCCACGTAATATTTGTTGTTCAGATAGTCGTACTCGACCTTGACCGGCTTGCCCGCCTCGTAGGTCAGCGTCTGGTCCCTGACGGTGCCGTCGGAGAGGGACCTGGTGATCTTCAAGGTGCCGTCGAGCTGAGCGGGCGTCGGCCTGGCCTCGACGCGGCCGTCGTCGGGGCGCGGGCCGTTGTACAGCACGTCGCCTTTGCCGTTCTCGATTTTCAGATTGGTGACGGTGGGCGGGGCTGGCGCGTTCTGCAACTGCAACTGCGACGGCGCCTCGTCTATGTACTGCATGACGGGCGCGCAGCCGCACAGCGTCAGCGCCAGGACCAACGAAAGCGCCCCGCCTCGGAAACTGCCCCGATCCGACCCCATGTCCCCCATGATTCCCCTATCCCCGGGGGTCTACGTGGATCGGAGTGTATCGAAGATTCTTCTTGACAGCAACCGCGGAGCCCATCCGGGCGGCCGGTCCGTGGCGGCGAGCCCGGCTATTCCTTTCCCCGGCCAAGCCGCCCATAATCTTGTTGCCGGCCGGGGATTCGGGGCCGGGACAAAGCGGAACGGGATCATCGCGTGACGAATCACCGCAAGCGCGTCGTCGTACTCGGCGCCGGCTTCGCCGGCATGTTCACGGCCAAACATCTGCGCCGCCAGTCCGGCGCCGACGTCGAGGTCGAGCTCATCAATGAGACGAACTATTTCGTCTTCCAGCCGCTGCTCCCCGAGGTCGCCTCGGGCACCATCAGCTCATCGGACGCGGTCTCGCCGCTCAGGATCCTGCTGCCGGGCGTGAAGATCCGGCTCGCCACCGTCCGGGCCGTCAACTTCCGCCGCAACAGCCTGCAGGTCACGGATTCGACGCGGCGCATCCTGACCGAGCTGGAGTACGACCATCTGGTTCTGGCCCTGGGGCAGACCGTGGATCTGTCGCGCTTTCCGGGCCTCGCCGAGCACGCCTTCACGATGAAGACGCTGGCCGACGCGTACCGTCTTCGCAATCACGTGATCAACTGCCTCGAGCACGCCGACGTCACCGACGACCCCGCGTTCAAGCGCCGGCTGCTCACCTTCGTCGTCGTCGGCGCCGGATTCTCGGGCGTGGAGACCGTGGGCGAGATCAAGGACCTGATCGACCGTTCGCTGAAGTTCTATCCCCGCATCGCGCGCGACGAGATCCGCGTGGTCCTGGTGGAATACGCCGGCCGGATTCTCCCCGAACTCCCGATCGAGCTCGCCTCTTACACTGAAGACAAGCTGAAGCGGCGCGGCATCGAGCTGTGGCTGAACACGGCCCTCAAGGCGGCGAGCATCAACTCCGTCGAAATGGCCGACGGCCGCCTGGTGGAAACCAAGACGGTGGCGGCCACCATCGGCACCGCGCCGTGCAAGCTGGTCGAGAGCCTCGGCCTTCCGATGCGATGGGGCCGGATCGCGGTCGATGCCACGATGCGGCTGCCGGGTTGCCAGAATGTCTGGGCGGTCGGCGACGTGGCCCTCATCCCGCTGCCGAAGCGCGAAGGCGAAGAGGAACGGTTCGCGCCGCCCACCGCCCAATTCGCCGTGCGCGAGGCCAGGACGCTGGCCGCAAACATCGTGGCGGCGATGTCGGGCGGCAGCTTACGCACCTTCGATTACAAGCCGAAGGGGGCGCTGGCCTCGATCGGATGCCACAAGGCGGTCGCGGTCCTGATGGGCTTGCGGCTGTCGGGAACGACGGCGTGGCTGATCTGGCGCGCCTTCTATCTCGCCATGCTGCCGGGATTCGCGACCAAGGTGCGGGTGCTGATCAACTGGGCGCTCGACCACTTCTTCCCCCGCAACACGGTGCAGATTCAGGTGCCCGCCCGCGAGTCCGCCCGCTACCTTCGCTTCCGCAAGGGCGACGAGGTGTTCCGCGACCGCCATCTCGCCGACGGGTTCTACACCGTGCTCTCCGGCTCCTTCGATCTGACCATCGGCGGCGGAACGCCGTCGCCCTATCGCCGCGTGCTGGGACCCGGCGACCATTTCGGCGAGCGCGTGCTGTTCGGCGACGAGCTGCGCACGGGCGAGGTCGTCGCCCATGAGGATTCCACCGTACTGTTCGTCGAGCGCGACGATTTCCGGCGCTTCGCCACCGGGTTCAAGTTCCTCGAGGACTACTTCCGCACCTACCTCAAGGCGAATTTCCCGGAGCACCTGCTGCCGGCCGAATTCCGCGGCAAGGACAAGGACCGGGCCGCCGGCGGCGCGCCGTAGGGGCGGCCGCGGCCGCAATCAATCAGCCGAAGGCGCCGATGATGTGGGTGATGCCGCTGCTGGCGCGGCGGATGAGCTCGTAGATGCGCACGAGCGGCAGGAAGATGCGGTCGTGCTCCTGCTCGTAGCCGAGTGTCTCGTCGCTCCTGTAGGTCGCCGCCTCGCCGAAGTCCTCGCTGATCCGCACGTCTCCGAACCGCGGGAAGATCTGCGTCAGGGTCTCGACCGCGCGCGTGACGTCGAGGTTGAGGAGCGCGGCGATCACCCGTTCGCGCGTCGTGCCGGTCTGGAGGCTGAACTCGGGAATCCGCGTCGCCAGCATGAAGACTTCCTGGATCAGCGCGATCCGCAGCGCGTGCAGGAGCAGCAGATTGTCGCGGCTTTCCTTGTCCAGGACGCGGCCGCGGCTTCCCGGGATGCCGCCGGTCGCGTCGCGCGTCAGACGCCAGCCGCGGATGTCGAGATAGTCGGTCTGGATCACGCGGAAGATCTTCACCAGCATCTCGTGCAGCGCCGCGTCCTCGAGGTGCTCGGACAGGCGCCGCATCTCCTCGCCGCGGCTCTTGACCGGCGTCCGCGCCGCCCGCAGCAGCCACAGCCCCGGATCGAAGGTGTCGATATAGGCGCGGAACACGTCGACGTCGCTGAAACTGAAGGCGTACTCGACCATGCCCATCAGCCGGTGGAAACGGTCCGACTCCTCGTACATGGTGCGGAACCGCACGGTGTCCTTGCGGATGGCCTCGCCCACGCCGCCCAGCGTGTTGGCGAGCATGCCGAGCTGCTGCAGGATGGCATTGTGGGGGATGGCGCGAATCTGGCTCGGGTGCGCCGCAACGCTGGGACCCGCGGCGATATCGCCCTGGCGCTTCAGCGCCCGCGAGCCGGACGGGAACAGCATGTTCGCTCCGAAGGCATTGAGCAGCGCGGCGTAGTTCGCGTCGTCCATCACCTTCGCGTTGAATTGCTTGATGGTGTTGAAGAACTCGCTGACGTAGTCGGCGTCGGAATAGAACGAGTCGCCCTTGGCCGCCTTGGGCGTCTCGAGCACGTTCTCGACGATCTTGGCCACGGCGGCGAAGGCGGTGCCGGCGTTCATGAACGGCACGTATCCGTCGCCGCCCTGGAAGCTCACCTCTTCCTTGAACGAGAGCCCCTTCTGGATGAACAGGTCGTGGCACGCGGGCGACGACACGTACTGCAGACGGTCCAGCATGCTGGCCGGGTGACCGCCGCGGCCGATCGACTCGCCGTGGGTGTCGAACACCAGAAGCTGGACTCCCTTGAGCCCGTGGCGGGCGAGCAGCGCGCCGACCTTGAGTCTGAGCTGCTCGATGGCCACCGAGGCGGCGGTCTGGCCCATATAACGCCCCGAGTCCGAGAAACCGGTCTGGATGCACAGACGGCCGCGCCGCTTGACGTAGTCCCGGTAGTGCTCGTTGGCGAGCAGGTCCTCGATCACCCGGTCGCCGCGCTCCAACGCCTTTCGGGTTTCGAACAGGGGCGAGATGTCGGTCTTGTCCTCGACCTCGAACAGCTTGGCGAAATAGAGCGCGGTCAAGACCGTGAACGCGGTCTCGCATTCCGCGATCAGGAACCGGATCGGCGTCGTCGAATCGACGTATTTCAGGACCTGGGCCACGATCATGAACACGCGCTTGGCCGACGCCCGCTCGGCCAGGATCGAACCGAAATTGATGGTGGCGGGGGCGACGTTCGAGATCAGGTCGTCGATCGCCTTCAGGTAGGTCGTGCGGTAGGCGGGATCATCCGGGCTCGTCTCCAGTCCCACGGACCGCCGGATCGCGTTGTGGAGCTGCGAGGCGTTGATCCGCACGTGGGTGTGGGCCATTCCGAGGCCGTAATTGGCGAGCTCGGCGCGCAGGAGGCATAGCTGGCGCGCGACACCCTCGTCCTCGGTCAAGGTGATGGCATGGGTGATCAGCTCGATGAGCGGCTCCGAGCCGACGAGGCGCCGCGACAGGCCCTTGTGCATGCTCTTGGCGATCCGCCGGATGCGCTCGTAGCCCGACGCCTCGCGCACCTCGGGCGAGCTGAAGACCTCGATCTCCTCGCCGACCTCGTTGATGGAAAGCGAAATCCGCGATTCGAGAAGCTCGAGCGTGTTCTTGAGGTCGGCCGGAATCGCGGCCCCCTCGCAGGCGTCGCGAATCTCCCGCACCCGGCCGCGGTAATAGCGGAGCTGGATTTCCTGGACCCGAAGCCGCTTGTGGAAGGTGTCGGTCCACAGGATGTCGGAGCGCCCGTCGATGTCGTAGCCGACCCAGCTGGCTACGGTGATGAGCTTCGGCGTCAGCTCCTTGGCCCGGCCGGGATAAAGCTCGTCTGCCACCTCGAACACGATCCGGTACACCTCCCGCATCGCGCCCTGCATGTTCCGGATCGCCTCCAATGAAAGCGCGTGCTCGCGAACGAGGTCGAGATCGGCGTCCGGCTTGTGCTCGAACAGGAGCGCCTGGCGGAAGATTTCCGCCCGCTCGGTTTCGCCCAAAGGCTTGCCGTCGGCCCCGGTCCCGCTCGCGAGCTGGGCCAGCGAGCGCATCAGGTCACCCGACAAGCCGAAGGTCGGATGGCCGGTGAACACGACTCCGAACAGCTCCAGCTCGACGCGCTGCTTGAAGCTCTCGAAACTCACGATTCCGGACTCGCCCTTGGTCCCGGTTCCGCCCCACACCACGTTGGTGCGGTCGGCCAGGCCGTGGATGAGTTCCCTCACCCGTTGCGCCCCGGCCGCGGAGTCGCACCCGCCCAGATACCGGCCCAGCCGTTCGGCGCGGGCGACATAGGCCACGAAGGTGAGGCGCTGGATCAGGGCCTCGACGCCGGACAGGCTGATCTGGCCGCCGTAGAGGCGATTGGAGATGTCGAGCACCAGGAGCTGAATCGGGTTGGTGAACGGATCGCCTTCCGCGGTTCGGCGGATGCGGTCCAGCGCCTCGGTCAGCTCCCTGTGCAGGGCCGCGCTGTCGACCGTCTTGTCCACCGGGAAACACGGCGCGGCCATTGGCACCATCGGCTCGCGGAAGCCCGCCAGGAAGTCGCCCGCGGCACCCCTGAGGCCGGCCTTCCGTGCCGCTGCACCCGATTCGGCGCGTTTTCCGGCGGCGGCCGTTTCCTTGTCATTGTTGCGTGGCATCGGTCGTCCGTTTCGCATTGGAGGGAAGACATGCGGCCCAAGGCGGTTCGCGCGGTCCGCGAGGTGCGTCGGCGCAGGCACGTCATCCCCTCATACCAAGCGCCAGGCGGCGCGGCAACGATCCAAAACGACACGCGCGCCGGCCAAATGCCGGTACCCCTTGGGGTGGTGAGGAAATTATTGGGCGGCGCGGCGGCAGGCCGCGGCCGACGGGGCGTCGGCCGTTCGACCCTCCGGGCGGGGTCGTTCAG
>JBAVNO010000320.1:0-5280 GCA_049691095.1 Alphaproteobacteria bacterium
GGCATGATGTTCGGCTTCGCCTGCTCCGAGAGCGAAGTCTACGAGAAGGACTCGTTCATGCCGGCGCCGATCTATTTCGCGCACAAGATCCTGAAGGTGCTCGCCGACAAGCGCCACGCCGGACAGCTCGCCGACCTGCAGCCCGACTCCAAGAGCCAGGTCACCGTCCGTTACGTCAACGGCAAGCCGGTCGGCTGTACCAAGGTGGTGGTCTCCACCCAGCACAAGGCGCAGAGCCGCAACGGCAAGAAATACACGCCCGGCCTGATCAAGGAGATGATCGCGGACGCGGTCGAGAGCGCGCTGCCGAAAGGCTGGATGCCAGCGCGGCCGTCCGACTTCCTGGTCAATCCGACCGGCAATTTCGTGATCGGCGGTCCCGACGGCGACTGCGGCCTCACCGGCCGCAAGATCATCGTCGACACTTACGGCGGCTATGCGCCGCATGGCGGCGGCGCCTTCTCCGGCAAGGACCCGACCAAGGTCGACCGCTCGGCCGCCTATGCGGCCCGTTATCTGGCCAAGAACGTGGTCGCGGCGGGGCTCGCCGAAAAATGCCTGATCCAACTCTCCTACGCGATCGGCGTGGCGCACCCGATTTCGGTCTATGTCGATGCCTCCGGAACCGCGCAGGTGGATGAGAACCGGCTGTCCGCGGTGCTGCAGGATCTCATGGACCTGAGCCCGCGGGGCATCCGCGAGCATCTTGGGCTGAACCGCCCGATCTATGCGCGCACGGCGGCATACGGCCATTTCGGCCGGGCGCCCGAGCCTGACGGCGGATTCTCATGGGAGCGCCAAGACCTGGTAGGCGAGCTCAAGAGCGCCTTCGGCGTCCGCTGACCGCGGCGCCCGACCCAAGCGTGGGGCCGGCCCAGGCGCAGCGCCGGCGCATCCTGTACGGCCGCAGGCAGGGCCGGAAGCTTCGCCCCGGCCAACGCGCGGTGCTGGAGGAATACCTCCCCAGGCTGCGCCTGCCGCTTCCGCCGCCCGGTTCGGCCCTCGATCTGGCCCGGCTCTTTCCTTCGCCCAAGCGCGATTTCTGGATCGAGGTCGGGTTTGGCGGCGGCGAGCACCTGGCCTGGCAGGCCGAGCAGCATCCCGACATCGGGTTTCTCGGCTGCGAGCCCTTCGTCAACGGCATGGCGACCCTGCTGGGGCGGGTCAAGGACCTGGGACTGGAAAACGTCAGGGTCCTCGACGACGACGCCCGGGCGCTTCTCGAGACCCTGCCCGAAAACGCCGTCGGCCGCGTCTTCGTCCTTTTTCCCGATCCCTGGCCGAAAAGACGCCACCACAAACGGCGGATCATCCAGCGCGCCACCCTGGACCGGCTGGCCTTTGCGCTCAAGGACGGCGCGGAACTGAGGCTTGCCAGCGACGATCCCGGCTACGTGCGATGGATGCTCTGGCACGCCCTCACCCACCCCGATTTCGACTGGCTCGCCGAGACCGCCGGCGACTGGCGCCAACGGCCGCCCGACTGGCCGGAGACGCGCTATGAATCCAAGGCCCGCCGCCAGGGGCATACCTGTTATTTCCTACGCTTCAAAAGGCGGCCGCGGGGCTCCGGCAGGCACGAAACCTCTTGAAGATTGGCCGAAGATGGATACATTTTAGGCGTCATTCTCGTTAGACCTTACGGCAAGTCGGGTTTTTGGAGGGTGGGCCTTTGGCCCACTTTTTTGTTTATTGGCGGTAGGCCCCATGGCTCAGGCGACGGGTCAGGCGGGAGAAGGCGGACCGGCCGGACGAATTGAGCGACTGATCGCCCCGGCCCTGGATTCAATGGGATACGAAGTGGTTCGCGTTCATCTCACCGGGGGTGGCGGCGCCGTCCTGCAGGTGATGGCGGAGCGCAAGGACGCGGTCCCGATGACGGTCGACGACTGCACCGACATCAGCCGCGCCGTCTCGGCGTTGCTGGATGTCGAGGACCCGATCGCGGGTGCGTACACGCTTGAAGTGTCGTCGCCGGGAATCGACCGGCCGCTGGTGAAGGAACGGGATTTCGAGCGCTTTGCCGGGTTCGAGGTCCGGATCGAGACGCGCAACCCGATCGGCGGACGCAAGAAGTTCCGCGGCCGGCTGCGGGGACTGGCCGAGGGACGCGTGCAGATCGAAACCGGCGAAGGTGTGAGCGAGGTGCCTTATTCGGAAATTCACCGCGCGAAGCTCGTGCTGACCGACGAGCTTCTGGCAAGGACGGACCCGCGCGCCAACGGCTGAACGCAAGGACGGATCGAAGATGGAAACGATGGGACATGCACGGCTAGAGCTTCTGCAGGTGGCAGATGCCGTCGCCCGCGAAAAGGGAATCGACCGCGACGAGGTCATCGAGGCGATGGAGCAGGCGATTCAAAAAGCCGGCCGCTCCAAATACGGGCATGAGTACGACATCCGCGCCGAGATCAACCGCGAGACGGGCGAGATCGAGCTGCGGCGGTTCCTCCAGGTGGCCGATCCGGTGGAGAACGAAGCCACCCAGATTCCGCTCGCCGAGGCGAAGGTGCGCAACCCGGACGCCGAGATCGGCGACTTCCTGACCGAGTCCCTGCCGCCGATCGATTTCGGCCGGATCGCGGCGCAGACCGCCAAGCAGGTGATCGTCCAGCGCGTGCGCGAGGCCGAGCGTCAGCGCCAGTTCCGCGAGTACAAGGACCGCGTCGGCGAGATCGTGAACGGAATCGTGAAACGGGTGGAGTTCGGCAACGTCATCGTCGATCTGGGCCGGGCCGAGGCCATCATCCGCCGCGACGAGCTCTTGGCCCGCGAGACGTTCCATCGCGGCGATCGCGTCCGGGCCTACATCTACGACGTGCGCGAAGAGACGCGGGGACCGCAGATCTTCCTCTCCCGCGCGCACCCGAAATTCATGGCCAAGCTGTTCGCGCAGGAAGTGCCGGAGGTCTACGACAACATCATCGAGATCAAGTCCGTGGCGCGCGATCCCGGGAGCCGCGCCAAGATCGCGGTGTTCTCCAAGGACTCCAGCATCGATCCGGTGGGCGCGTGCGTCGGCATGCGCGGAAGCCGCGTCCAGGCCGTGGTGGCGGAGCTCCAGGGCGAGAAGATCGACATCATTCCCTGGTCGCCCAACATCGCCACCTTCGTCGTCAACGCGCTGGCGCCGGCGGAAGTGACCAAGGTCGTAGTGGACGAAGACACCCACAGGATCGAGGTCATCGTGCCCGACGAACAGCTGAGCCTCGCCATCGGCCGCCGCGGCCAGAACGTGCGGCTGGCTTCGCAGTTGACCGGCTGGGACATCGATATTCTGACCGAGGCCGAGGAATCGGAACGCCGGACCGAGGAATTCCGGACCCGTTCCCAGATGTTCATCGACGCCCTCGACGTGGACGACGTGATCGCCCATCTGCTGGTCTCGGAGGGATTCACGTCCATCGAGGAAGTGGCCTTCGTGCCGGTGGAGGACTTGATCGGAATCGAAGGCTTCGACGAGGACGTGTCCGAAGAGCTTCGGGCGCGGGCCCGCGCCTATCTGGCGGAGCAGGAAGAAGTGCTCACCAAGCGCCGCAAGGAGCTGGGCGTCGCCGACGACGTGGCCGCGATCCCGAACGTGACGCCGGCGATGCTGGTGAAGCTCGGCGAAGCGGGCATCAAGACGTTGGACGATCTCGCTGATCTGGCCAGCGACGAGCTGCGCGAAACGCTGGGCGACATCAAGATCGGCGCCGAGGAAGCCGACGCCGTCATCATGGCGGCGCGGGCGCATTGGTTCCCGGAAGACGCGGCGGCCCAGCCGGCCGAGGCGGCAGCGGATGAGGCGGCAGCGGATGAGGCGCCGGCGGGCGAGGGTGCCGGGGAGCCGGCTCAGCCGGGAGCGTAACGATTTCGCGGCCGATGGAGCGAGTGGTGCGGGTGCAGGAAGATACGCGGATCCGTCACGGCGCCAAGGCGGCCGGGCAGGAGGGCCTTGCGGCCGAGCCGGCGGAGCCGTCGCTGCGGCGTTGTCTGGTCACCGGCGAAGTCCGGCCCAAGGACGAGCTGATCCGGTTCGCGGTTGGCCCCGACTCGAAGCTGGTTCCGGACGTGGAGCAAAAGCTTCCCGGCCGGGGTTTGTGGTTGACCGCGCGGAGGGATATAGTGACGGCGGCTGCGGCCAAGAACCTATTCGCCAGGGCAGCGCGCGCCGATGTCGAGGTCGACCCCGACCTCGCCGACCGGGTCGAGGCGCTGCTGGCGCGGCGCGTCATGGACCTGATTGGACTTGCGCGACGGGCGGGTCAGGCGGCAGCCGGTTTCGAGAAGGTGCATGGTTTGCTTTCTGCGGGTCGCGCAGCGGTCCTGCTTTCTGCTTCGGATGGCGCCGCCGATGGAAGGCGCCGGCTTCAGGCCTTGGCGCGAGGCGTACCGGTCGTAGGCCTGCTTACGGCGGCCGAGCTGGGTGCTGCGGTTGGACGCGAGCATGTGGTTCATGCGGCGGTGGGGTCGGGCCGGCTGGCCCGGCTCATTTTGCGGGAGGCCGCGCGGCTTGCGGGATTTCGTGCCGCCGGCCGGATCGAAACGGATTGAAGCAACGCGCCGGCGGTGCGCCTCGCCCGCGGCGAATCATGGTGAAGTCGAAAACGTATGACGAGCAGTAAGGAACAGGAACAGAAAAAGCCCGACCACCTCGAGCGGCCCGGGCGTCTGGAATTGAAGAAGACCGTGGAGACCGGCCAGATTCGGCAGAGCTTCTCCCACGGGCGCTCCCGCACGGTCACGGTCGAGGTCAAACGCAAACGCACCTACGCCGCGACCGAGTCCGGGCAGATGCGCGAGGTCATGGCGGAGCGCGAGCTGGTGGCGCCCGAAATCGTCGCCGAAGCCGCGGTTGAGGCGCTACCCCGGCCCCAAGCTGCCGATACCGCCACCCAGGTCCGGCGCCCCGCCACCCTGCGCGCGCTGACCAGCGAGGAAAAGGAAGCGCGGGCGCGGGCCCTGCACGATGCCCGGATCGAAGCGGCGGAATCCAAGCGCCGGGGCGAAATAGACGCCCAGCGCGCAATCGAAGAAGAACATCTGACCCGCGTCACCGAGGAGGAAGAAGCCCGCCGTCTGGCTGTCGAGGACGAGGAGCGCCAACGCGTAGAGGGAGAAGCGGCGCGCAGTTTGGCGGAGGAGGAAGCGGCCCGGCTCGCCAAGGCGGCCGAGGCTGCGGTCCCCGCGCCCGCCAAGATCGCGCCCGTCGCGGAACTGGAAGACGAAGGCGACGAAGAGGCCGCCGAACGCGCGCGCCGCGGCCGCGCCGCGCCGCCGCGTCACCCGGCGCCCAAG
>JBAVNO010000321.1:0-1662 GCA_049691095.1 Alphaproteobacteria bacterium
CAAGCGGCCTGCCTCCATTGCGGCGGCGCCGTCCCGGGAACGCACGCCGGCCGGTTCTGTTGCGCCGGCTGCGAGGCGGCCTATGCCCTGGTCCGGGGCCTCGGCCTCGACTCCTATTACCGGCGCCGCGCCATCGACCCCAAGCTTAGACCGCTGAAGCCCGAGGAAGACGGCGAGACGGATTTCACCGCCTTTGCCGTTCCCGAGCCCGACGGCGGCCACACGGTCCACCTGATGGTGGATGGGCTTCACTGCGCGGCCTGCGTGTGGCTCATCGAATCGGCGCTCGCCCGCCAGCCGGGCGTAACCAGGGCGCGGATCAACATGACGACCCGGCGGCTCGCCCTGTCGTGGCGCGGCGACAAGGCCGAGGTCAACCGCCTCACCCGGCTGGTGACGCGGCTGGGCTACCGCCTGGTGCCGTACGACCCGGCGCGCCTCGGCGCGCAGTCGTCGCGTTACGAGCGCCAGCTGCTGCGCGCCCTGGCGGTGGCGGGATTCGCCGCCGGCAACGTCATGCTGCTGTCGATCTCGGTGTGGGCGGGCGCGGCGGAGGGCATGGGTCCGGCCACCCGCGATCTGCTGCACTGGTTCTCGGCCCTGATCGCGCTTCCTGCCGTGGTCTATGCGGGCTGGCCGTTCTACCGCTCGGCCGTCGGCGCGCTCCGCATGGGCCGCGCCAACATGGACGTGCCGATCTCGCTGGCCGTGATCCTGTCGGCGGGAATGAGCGTCTTCCAGACCGCGACCGGGGCCGAGCACGCCTATTTCGACGCCTCGGTGACGCTTCTGTTCTTCCTGCTCATCGGCCGCTATCTCGACAGCCGGGCCCGCGGCATCGCCCGCTCCACCGCCGAGCGGCTGGTCGCGCTCGAGGCCCAGTCGGTCACCATAGAGGAACCGGACGGGCGCCATCGCCTGATCCCCCCGTCGCAAGTCAAGGCGGGCATGACCGCGCTGGTCGCGCCGGGCGAGCGCATCGGGGCCGACGGCCTCGTGCGCGAGGGCGCGTCCGAGGTGGACACGAGCCTGATCACCGGCGAATCGGTCCCGGCGCGGGTCGGGCCCGGCGATCCGGTTTTCGCCGGGACGGTCAATCAGGGCGGCCTGCTGCGAATCGAGGTTTCGGGCGCCGCCGACCGCACGTTGCTGGCCGAGATCGTGCGCCTGGTCGAGGCCGCCGAGCGCGGCCGCGCGAAATACACGGCCGTCGCCGAGCGTATCGCGAGGGCCTATGTGCCGGCGGTCCACGGCCTTGCGGCCGCGACCTGCCTGCTGTGGCTGCTCGTCCTCGGCGCGTCGTGGCAGACGGCGCTTCTCAACGCCGTCGCGGTGCTGATCGTGACCTGCCCCTGCGCCCTGGCGCTCGCCGTGCCCGTGGTGCAGGTGGTGGCGAGCGGGCGGCTGATGCGCCAGGGGATACTCGTCAAGTCGGCGACCGCGCTCGAGCGTCTGGCCGATGCC
This sequence comes from Alphaproteobacteria bacterium, assembly GCA_049691095.1. Classification (GTDB taxonomy): domain Bacteria; phylum Pseudomonadota; class Alphaproteobacteria; order DATDPM01; family DATDPM01; genus JBAVNO01. The sequence continues at coordinate 1,465 of JBAVNO010000321.1, forward strand.
GATACCGTCGTGTTCGACAAGACCGGCACCTTGACGCTGGGCCGGCCCGAGCCGCTGGCGAGCGACCTTCGCGACCGGGACGCGGTGCGGACCGCAGCCATGCTTGCCGGTGCGAGCCGCCATCCGCTGGCCCGCGCGCTGCGGGCCGACATGCCCGACGTTCCCGTGCCCTCGGCGGTCGAGGAGGTTCCCGGATGC
>JBAVNO010000322.1:0-2450 GCA_049691095.1 Alphaproteobacteria bacterium
CCCTTTGGTGGTATCGGGGTTCTCTGCCGGATGGCGGGCCGCGGCCCGCCCGGCCGACCGCCCAAGAACACCGGAGCGTATCCGCGGTGAACCCCAAGGGACTCCTGGCATTTCCGGCCATGCGCCGCGGCCTCGTGGTGGCGGCGATGCTGTTCGCGCTCCCGCTCGTGCTCCCCATCGCTTCGGTGCGCGCGATGGCCGATTCCAGCGTCCTCGACTATGACCGGGAAGGGCGGCTCGGCACGCTCCGCGACGTCGAGATCCATCCCGGCGAGACCCATCCCGGCCAAACCGACCCGGGCAAGAGCGGTCGAAACGGCGCCAAGCCGGATGTGTCCGGAAAGGACAAACCCGAGACCGGCGCCGAGGCTCCCGATCCCACCACCTGGTACGAGCCGGGCGAGGTGGTGGCGGCCAATCCTCCGCCCGAATTCGAGATCACCGCCCAGGCCTATGGGTTCCGGGTGCTCGAGAAGATCTCGCTCAAGAATCTGGGCTTCGAGGTCTGGCGGCTTCGCATTCCCGACGGCTTGAGCGTGCCCGAGGCCATCAGCCGGCTGGCCGAAAGGTTTCCCGGCCTGCTCGTCGACGCCAATCACCGCTACCAGGGCCAGGCGGGGGTGGCGAGGCCCGGCAGCCTGGCGCGGGCCCTGATGGGCTGGAACACGCAGGATTCCAACTGCGGCGAAGGGATCAGGATCGGCATGATCGATACCCCCGTCGACATCAACCACGAGGCGCTGCGGGGCCAGAAGATCGAGGCCCGCTCGTTCATCCGCCCGGTCCGCCAACCGGCGCCGGCCGAACACGGCACCGCCATCGCCGCCATGCTGGTGGGCAAGCCCGACGCCAACGGGTGGGGCGGGCTTCTGCCCGAGGCCCAGCTCTTGGCCGCCAATATCTTCGCCATCACCGACTCCGGCACCCAGGCCGCCGACCTGGTCGCGCTGCTCAAGGCCGTGGACTGGCTGGCCTCCGAGCACGTCAGCGTCGTCAACATGAGCATCGCCGGCGCCGACAATCGCCTGATGCGATTCGCGATATCGCACGCCGCGGACCGTTCGATGGTGATGGTGGCCGCGGTCGGCAACTGGGGAACCGCGGACAGGCCCGCCTATCCGGCGGCCTACGACCAGGTCATCGGCGTCACCGCCATCGACGGCAACGACAAGATCTACGCCTACGCCAACCGCGGCGCCTACGTCGCCTTCGCCGCGCCGGGCGTGGAGGTCTGGACGGCGGTGCCCGGCGGCGGCAAATACCAGAGCGGAACCTCGTTCGCCGTGCCGTATCTGACCAGTCTGCTCGCCACGGAAATTGCATCCGGAGCAAAGCCTTCCTCGGCGTCCTTAAAGGAACTGTTCAGCCGCGAGGCGGTCGATCTGGGCGCGCCCGGCAAGGACGATGTGTTCGGCTGGGGCCTGGTCAAGCGCGAGCCGCGCTGCACCGGGGCCGGCAGCGCCAAGATCCATTGAGACCCACGCCAGCATCCCGAGGGCGAGGGCCGGCGGGCGGCCCGTCCTTGGCGCTCCATCGGGTTAAGCCGCAGCCGCCGGGTGATCGCCGGGTGATCGCCCGCGGCCGGGCGGGGTAATCTCGATCATCCGGACATAGGGGCGGAGGCGGGCGCGTGGCCGAGATCGAAACATTCCTGAGCGAGGTGAGCGGCTTCGTGTGGGGGCCGGTCATGCTGGCCCTCCTGCTCGGCACGGGCGTCTACCTCACCGTGGGCCTTCGGTTCATACCGGTCCGCAAGCTCGCCTACGCCGTCGGCCTGCTCGTGAGCGGGCGGCGCGACCATGGCCGCGCCAAGGCCAGAGGCGAGATCAGCCCGTTCCAGGCCCTCATGGTCGCGGTGTCGGGGCAGGTCGGAACCGGAAACATCGCGGGTGTCGCCACCGCCATCTTCTTCGGCGGGCCGGGCGCGATCTTCTGGATGTGGATCACCGCGCTGGTCGGCATGGCGACCCAGTACAGCGAGGCGCTGCTCGCCGTGCACTACCGCAGCCGCACCGAGGAAGGCCACTATGTCGGCGGCCCGATGCATTACATCCAGAAGGGGCTGCACCGGCGTTGGCACTGGCTCGCGCCCTTGTTCGCGTTGTTCGGAACCGTCGCCGCCTTCGGAATCGGGAACGCGGTGCAGGCCAATTCGGTCGCCCACGTGTTCGAGGAATGGCTGACCGTGCCGCGTGCCGCAACCGGGCTCGCTCTCGCCGCCGTGGTCTTCGTCGTCGTCGTGGGCGGCGTCAAGCGCATCGCCCATTGGGCCGAGGCGCTCGTTCCCACCATGGCCGGAGTCTACATCGTCGGTGCGCTGGCGATCCTGGTGCTCAACGCCGCGGCCATCCCCGAGGCGGTGGCGGGCATTTTCCGCGCCGCGTTCACGGGTGAGGCGGCGGCCGGCGGCGCGGCCGGCGGCGGGGTGTGGCTCGCGATCCGCTTTGGGG
>JBAVNO010000323.1:0-12646 GCA_049691095.1 Alphaproteobacteria bacterium
CCTAGGTTTGATTTTGTCACATTAACATTAATTCCGGCCATGTCGCCGGGTAACTGTTCCAGAATGTGGGGAACGCCATGCATACGTTCGGTTGGCTGAGCTTCTTTGAGCGGGTTGGCGCCGGATCCGGCACCATCGGTCCGGAAACCGATGCCGGGCGGTCGCGGGTTTCGCGCCTGCCGTGGGCGGCGCTGCTCCTCGCGTGCGCGGCACTGGTGTCGTGCAGCGGCAGTTGGCCCGCGGCGGCAGCTGAGGCCCTGGCCGTCTGGCAGGCGACCGCAGTTACCGGCGCGGTGCAAATGCGCGCCGAATCGAGCCAGCCTTGGCACCCCCTCGCCAAGGGCGAGAGCGTGGGCGCGGGCTCCGAGATCAGGACCGGGGCCGATGGCCACGCGGTTCTGACCCATCAGACCACGACCATGACCGCGGCGCCGAACAGCGCGTTCGCCCTGCCCCAGACCGAGGGTTCGGGCCTCGCCTACCGGATCATCCAGTCGGTGGGCACCGTCATCTATAAGGTCAAGGAGCGCGTCTCGAGTATGGCCAAGTTCGAGGTCGAGACGCCGTACCTCGCCGCGGTGGTGAAGGGAACCGAATTCTCCGTCGGCGCGGGCGCCGACGGCGGCGCCGTCCATGTGATCGAGGGTGTCGTCGGCGTGCGCTCGATGGCCAGCGCTGAAAGCGCGACCTTGACCATCGGCCAGACCGCGCGCATGGGCTCGAACGGCGGCGCCAAGCTGACAATCAGCCGCGACGACGGCGCGGCGCCCAAAAAGGAAGGCCAGGACGAGTCCGGCAAGACTTCGAAGAAGGACAAGAGCGCCAGCACGTCGGACCAGGGCACGTCAGCCAAGGACACGGCGGCCGACGAGACGTCGGGCGGTGACAAGCGCGTGTCCAAAGTCGAGATCGGCAACGACAGCGGCGCGTCCGCGGCCGATCCCGGGTCCAAGACTCAGGGCGGCGTGACGATCATGAAGCTCGAGGACGGCGAAAGGTCGGTCGAGGAGCGGCACCCGAAGGCGGTCGCGATCTTCACAGCCAATAGCGGCAGCGGCATCTTCGCCGCCGGCACCACGGTCCAAACGGCTTTCGCCGATACCAGCGGCCAGGGTTCCGGGTCGGCGAAGAATGGCGACGACGCGGCGGATTCGAAAGACGCGGTCAAGGCCGCGGCAAGCGGCAAGGCGGTCAAATCGGCTTCCGCGGCCAGCGCCGAGGACAGCGAGGACGATGCCAGCGACACGAAGAGCAGCGGCAATGGATCGAGCTCGGAGAAGCAGGTGGCGTCCGTCTCCTCCGACGACGTAAAGGGCAGCTCGTCCGGCGGCAGTAGCAGCAGTGGTTCGAGTTCCGGCAACGGGAACGGCACTGCGACCGGGCTCGGCACCGAGACCGAGACCGAAACCCACACGTCCAACGCCGGCGGTAATGGCAACGCCAACGGACTGAGCACCGCCAGCGGCAGCAGTACCAACGCCAGCACGGGTACCAGCACCAGCCTCGGCAGCAGCACGAGCGGCGCGGCCGCCACCACGACCACCGCGTCTCTCGGCAGCACCGGCAGTCTCGGCAGCACCGAGACCAGTTCTGGCAGCGGGAGCGGCAATGGGCTCGGCACCAGCAGCGCCGGCGGCAACGGCAATGGCGCCGCCAACGGCCTCAGCAGCTCTAGCAGCTCAAGTCTTGGCAGCACCGGCACGAGCCTCGGCACAACGACCACGAGCCTTGGCAACGGCAACAGCAACGCCGGCGGCAACGGCAATGGAAATGCCAACGGCCTCGCCAGCAGCTCGAGCACCAGCCTTGGTGCGAGCAGCGGCGGAACTCTGGGTGGAGAGATCGAGATCGAGGACGCCAGTGAAGGCAAAGGAAAATCCAAGGGCAAGAAGTCCTAAGACTCTGACCGGTTCCCGGGCCCCCGTCGGGGCCCGGGCCACGCCAAGAACAACCCAAGGGGACACGACGTGGGAATCGAAGAACGTACGGATTCGGCTGCGGGGTCCGCCGCGCGATCGGCGGATGAGCCGCAGCCCCGCAAGTACCGCCTGGTGGCCTCCGCCCTCGTGTTCGGGGTGCTGTCCCTGCTGTATCTCGCGGGGGCGCTTCAGTTCCTCGACAACAAGCTGCTCGATGCTCGGTTCGCGCTGTTCGGCCGCGATGCGACCAAGGACATGGTCATCGTCGCCATCGACCCGGAGAGCCTGGCGGAATATGGAACCTGGCCGTGGCCCCGCGACTACCACGCCGAGGTCATAGAAAAACTGCTCGCAGCCGGCGCCTCGCGCATCGCCTTCGACATCGATTTCAGTTCGGTTTCGAACCCGAAAAGCGACGCACGCCTGGCCCGCGCGCTGGCGGTGGCCGGGGACAAGGCGGTCTTGGCCGCGTTCAAGCAGCGGCGGCAATCGAGCGCCCATGAAACCGGCACCGGGACGAGCGCCACCCTGCTGACGCTGCCGCGACCCGAATTCCGCAACACGGCACACCTGGGATCGGTCAACGTCTTTCCCGACCCGGACGGCGTGGTGAGACGGGCACAGACGAGTGACGAATCGGGCGACTCGCTTCTCGAATCCCTCCCGGCCCAGCTTGGCGGGATCGACATCGAGTCGAACCGGTCCTTCATCATCGATTTCGGCATCCGGCCCAACACGATTGCCCAGGTCAGCTATGCCGACGTGCTCGCCGGCAGGTACCGGCCCGAGCAATTCGCGAACAAGGTCGTCTTGATCGGCGGAACCGCGGTGCAGCTCGGCGATCATCTGACGGTCCCGCACTGGAGCGTGCTTCCCGGCGTCAAGGTGCTGGCCCTGCGGTATCAATCCCTGATCCAGGGCCGGGCACTCCATCCCATCAGCCCCATCTGGGTTGCGGCCGGGACGTTCCTTCTTGTCCTTCTTTTCAGCTGGAGATGCGGCCAGCAGGGTTGGCGTCAAAGCCTCGGCTTGCTTGCCGTCGTCTGGACGCTCGCCTTGGGCGCCGCCGCCGCCGCGCACGTCCTGGGATACGTTCTCGACATCGCCCTCGTCATCCTCGGCTCGGGACTGTGCTTCGTCGGCGGCGTCGTCAGCAAATCGAATTGGCAGGCGCTGAAGCTCTTGGCCCAGGGCCGGTTGATCCGGACCAAGGACAAGATGATGCGGGGTGTCGTCAACAACAGCTTCGACGCCATCCTGGTGATGGACGATACGGGTACCGTGACCGAGGTCAATCCGGCCGCGCGAAGCATGTTCGGATGGAACGCGACCTCTCTCGTCGGCCGGCCGATCACCGACTTTGTGCCAAGTGCGGCGCATCTCATCCCCCGCAACAGCATGCACCTTGCCCCTCGCCCCGAATATACCCGTAACGAAATGACGGCGCGCCGCGCCGACGGCACGCATTTCCCGGTCGAGCTCGCGATGCGCGAGATGGTCACCGAAGACGGCGCCTGGCTGATCGCCTTCGTCCGCGACATCACCGAACGGCGGCGGCACCAGGAGGAACTCGAATATCAGGCCCATCACGATGCACTGACCGGGCTTCCGAACCGGAATTTCCTGTACCGGCGGCTGCGCGACACTCTGCGCGAGTCCGCGCACACCAAGGGCCAGTTCGCGGTCCTCATCCTCGACCTCGACCGGTTCAAGGAAATCAACGATACGCTGGGCCATCACACCGGTGACGAGCTGCTGAAGCAGATCTCGGCGCGACTGAAGAAGCCGCTTCGCCGCAGCGACGTCATCGCGCGGCTCGGCGGCGACGAATTCGCGATCTTGATTTCGCCGATGACCGACCGCGAAACGGTGACCGCCGTGGCGAAACGGCTGCACGAGGCCCTCGAGGCTCCCGTGGCGTGCAACGGCCTCAATCTTTCGGTCGGCGCGAGCATCGGCGCCGCCGTCTTCCCGGATCACGGGGCCGAGGTCAGCGAGCTGATCCAGCGCGCCGACATCGCCATGTATGTCGCCAAGAGCACGGGCGTGCCGCTCGCGTTCTACGATCAGGACACGGACCGCCACAGCGTTCGGCAGCTGACCTTGAACGGCGAGCTCAAGCGCGCCATCGAGGAAAATGCGCTGTCCGTTTATTTCCAGCCCAAGATCTCGGTCGCCACGCGCGAGGTCGTCGGCGCCGAATGCCTGCTCCGTTGGCAGCATCCCGAGCATGGCTTCGTTCCGCCGGACGAATTCGTCCGGCTCGCCGAGCAGACCGGCGTGATCGAGAAGCTCACCGAATGGGTGCTGAATGCCGTCCTGGCGCAAGGCGCCAAGTGGCGGAAACAGGGGATCGAACTCGACCTCGCCGTCAACCTCTCGGCCAAGAGCCTTCAGGACACCAAACTCATCTCCACGGTCAGCTACGCGCTGGCGCGGCATGGCATTCCCGCCCAGCGCCTCATTCTCGAAATCACGGAAAGCGCCATCATGGCGGACCCGGAGAGCGCGCGCTCCATCATCGACGCGTTGCACGCCTTGGGCGTGAAGCTGTCCATCGACGACTTCGGAACCGGCTATTCCTCGCTCGGGTACCTCAAGCGCCTGCCGGTCCAGGAGCTCAAGATCGACAAGTCATTCGTGATGGACATGCTGAAAAGCGACAACGACGGCGTGATCGTCAGGTCCACGATCGATCTCGCGCACAATCTCGGCCTCAGCGTCGTGGCGGAAGGCGTCGAAAGCGAGGAGATCCTGGAGCGTCTCGAGGCGCTCGATGCCGACGTGGCGCAAGGCTATTTCATCAGCAGGCCCGTCGCGGCCGCGACCTTCGCCGAGTGGCTCCGCGCCTGGACGCCCAGGCCGGCGCGCGAGCCGGTGCGCGGCCAGGCCCCTCAGCCGCGGTTCAAACTCCTCTCCGGCGGCGCCGCCTGAGCGGCCGCAAATGGCGGCCGGTTCCGGTGAACTGCGCAACCCCCGGCGCCGTGCGTGATCCCGCCCGAATCTCGTCCACCAGACCTGCGCGTAGGCGCAGGCGACGGACGATTTTGCCCGCCGGCCGGGCGCGCGGTCCCGGACGGAGTCGTGGCGCCAACCGCGCGCGACGGCGGATCGCTCTCATACCGGTTCGGAGGAAACCTGTTTTCGGTGCGGCCGTCGGATGCTCTTGCGGCATCGTCCCGGGGCCGCCGCGCCCCTAGGCGGCTTGTCGCGAGGCGCTCTGCAGCCACGCGGTCGGGATGTTGGGCAGAACGAGCTTATACCCGTTGAGATCGACGACGATGTCGACCCGCGGGGAGCTTTCGATCGTCTTGCCGACCACCTTGCCCGTCACGTGTATGTCGAGACGCACGATATCGTTGATGTCCATCGTTCACGCTCCATCTCGATGGCTTTTGTTTTTAACCCTTTTGTCGACCATGGGCGGCCGCGCCATCCGTCCGGCACGCTGTTTCATGTCACCAATTTGATTGGAGATTCCATAAAACGCAACCGATCACGCGACAAATATTTTTCGTGCGCACGGCGCGGTAAGGTTAAGAAGCGTGGGACGTTAACGTTAAAATGAGCACGGCCGCGGAAACTCCGGCGCGATTCGCGACAACGTGGTGAATGACGAAGCGAGCGGGAGGAATTGCCGCCCTCAGGCCTTGAGCTGCGGCAGGTCCTTGTAGAACGCGAGCGCCTCGGGATTGGCCAGCGCCTCGATGTTCTTCACCGGCCGGCCGTGAATCACTTCGCGGACCGCGAGCTCCACGATCTTGCCGCTCTTGGTGCGCGGAATGTCGGACACCTGGACGATTCGCGCCGGAACGTGGCGCGGCGAGCAGCCGGTGCGAATTGCCTTCTTGATGCGGTCGCTCAATCCGTCGTCCAGCGCGATGCCTTCGCGCAGCCGCACGAACAGCACCACACGCACGTCGTTGTCCCAGTCCTGCCCCACGGCCAGGCTTTCCAGCACCTCGGGCATGCGCTCCACCTCGCGGTAGATCTCGGCGGTGCCGATGCGAACCCCGCCCGGGTTCAGCGTCGCGTCCGAGCGGCCGTAGATGATCATCCCGTCATGGTCCGTAAGCTCGACGAAATCGCCGTGGTGCCAGACATTGGGGAAGACCTCGAAATAGGCGGCGCGGTATTTGCGTTTCTCGGGGTCGTTCCAGAATCCGATCGGGCGCGACGGGAACGGCGCCGTGCACACGAGCTCGCCCTTGCGGCCGCGCACGGGGCGCCCCTCCTTGTCGAACACGTCGACCTTCATTCCCAGCCCGCGCGACTGGATCTCCCCCTCATAGACGGGCCCGATCGGATTTCCCAATACGAAGCAGGACACGATGTCGGTGCCGCCCGCGATCGAGGACAGGCACACGTCCTTCTTGATTCCCTCGTACACGAAGCGGAAGCCCTCGGGCGAAAGGGGCGAGCCGGTCGAGGTGACGGTCCGGAGCTTCGAGAGTTCGTGGGTCGCGGCGGGCTTCAGCCCCTCCTTCAGCACCGCGTCGATGTACTTGGCGGAGGTGCCGAAAAGGCTCATCCCCTCGGCGTCGGCGTAATCGAACAGGACGTTGCCGTCGGGATGAAAGGGCGAGCCGTCGTAGAGCAGCAGCGTCGCCTCGCTCGCCAGCGCCGAGACGAGCCAGTTCCACATCATCCAGCTGCAGGTGGTGAAATAGAACACGCGGTCGCCCGGTTTGATATCGCAATGGAGCTGATGCTCCTTCAGATGCTGGAGCAGCGTGCCGCCGGCGCCGTGCACGATGCATTTCGGAACCCCGGTGGTGCCGGACGAAAACAGGATGTAGAGCGGGTGATCGAAGGGCAGCTCGGCGAACGCGATCTCGTCGTCCGATCCAGGGCCGATGAAGTCCTCGAACAGCACCGCGCCGGGAATATCGGAGATGCGCGGCCGGTCCTCGGTATAGGGCACGACGACGACGGTCTTCACGCTGGGCAGGCTTGCCGCCACTTCGCGAATCTTGTCGAGGCAGCCGAAGGCCTTGCCGTTATAGAAATAGCCGTCGGCGGCGATCAGCACCGAAGGCTCGATCTGGCTGAAACGGTCGAGGACTCCCCGGGCGCCGAAATCCGGCGAGCACGAGGACCAGATGGCTCCCAGGCTCGCGGCGCCCAGCATGGCCGTCACGGTCTCGGGCATGTTGGGCATGATGGCGGCGATCCGGTCTCCGGCCTTCAGCCCCCGCGCCTTGAGCGCCGCGTGCATGCCGTGCACCGCGCGGTAGAGATCGTCGTGGGAGACGCGGCGGCGCACCTTGCCCTCGCCCCAGAACACCATCGCGTCCCCGGGGCCGCGCTTGCGCAAGAGATTGCGGGCGAAGTTCAGCCGGGCGTCGGGGAAGAAGCGGGCCTCGATGATGTCGTGGCCGTTCGTCAGCACCCGCTCGCCCCGCGTCTCCGCCAGCACGCCGCAAAACGACCACACCGACTGCCAGAACTTTTCGGGCTCGCTGACCGACCATGCCCAAAGGCCGGCGAAGTCGGGCACGCCGGCCCCCCATTCCTCGCGCACATGGCGCAGGAAACGGGTGGCGTTCGCCGCCCCGATCCTGGAGGCGGAAGGCCGCCAGAGAGGTTCCGTGCCCATTGGCTTGGCGCCCATTGGCTTGGCCATCACCCGTTCCTTTCCCGGCTGCTGCTTCGGGCAGTCCATGTCCGGCCATCAGGTCGGGCGGCGAGACTCGTTCGCCAGCGCCAGGATAACCGCCGCGGGCATGCCCGGGAAGCGCGCCGGCTGCCCCGGGCAAGGGCTACAGAGGCAACAATCCGCCATATTTCAGCATTATGCTTCGACGGCCGGTAGGGTTGCCGGACCGGACCGCGCGCCCAACGGGTATTGAACTTGGCGGGTCCGGGTTTCAAATTCGTTATCATGGCCTTCCCTATCGCCGCCCCACGTCCCGCCTCACCGGGATGCGAGGCGGGCCGAGGCGACTGGAACGCTTGAACGGGCCCCCGCCGCGTTACTCCATTCCAACCGCGATCCGAGGTCTCGGTACCAGCCTGGGCAGACGCGGCTCTTTGCGACACGGTCAACGAAGCGGAGACAAGGAGGCAATCATGGCGAACCGAAGGAATGCGACGAGCGGATGCCCATACGAGCGCATCGCCCTCGTCCTGCAGGGAGGCGGCGCGCTCGGCACCTATCAGGTCGGCGTCTATCAGGCCCTTCACGAAGCGGGCTTCGCGCCGGACTGGGTCGCCGGCACGTCGATCGGCGCCATCAACGCCGCCATCATCGCCGGAAACGCGCCCGACGAACGTTTGGCGAAGCTCGACGAATTCTGGAGCCGCATCGCGACCCCCGCGCCCCTCTCGCCGTCGCCGGGGAACGGCGAGATCGCCAAATGGATGAGCGTGATCGGATCGATGCAGGCGGCGACCTTCGGACAGTCCGGTTTCTTCAAGCCGCGTCCGGTCAATCCCTGGTTCGCGCCGGCGGGATCGGCGGACGCCGTCAGCTATTACGACACCGAGGAACTGCGCGCCACGCTCGAGGACGTGGTCGACTTCCGCCGTATCAACCGCAAGGAAGTCCGACTGAGTTTGGGAGCGGTGCACGTGACCAACGGCCGTCAGGTCTATTTCGATAATAAAAATTCGCACGACCCGATCACCTCCGCCCACGTCATGGCGAGCGGCGCCTTGCCCCCGGGGTTCCCGCCGGTCGAGATCGACGGCGAGCTGTATTGGGACGGCGGCATCTTTTCCAACACGCCGCTCGATGTCGTCTTGGACGACAAGCCGCGGGTGGATACGCTCTGTTTCATCGCCGATCTGTTCGATCCCGTCGGCAACCCGCCGCAAACGATGGACGAGGTGATGGAGCGCCAGAAGGACATCATCTATGCTAGCCGCTCCCACCGCCATATCGACGGCTATCGCGACATGCATAATCTGCGCCGCGCCGTCTCGGCCTTCTGGTCGGAGCTTCCCGAGAGCGTAAGGGCGGACCGCGAGATGCAGCGCCTGCGCGCCCTCGGATGCACCACGACGATGAGCATCGTCCATTTGATCTACAAGGGTCACGCCGGCCTGACGGCGGCCAAGGACTACGACTTCTCCCAAGCCTCGCTTGCGCGCCATCGCGAAGCCGGCTACCGCGACGCCACCGCCCAGCTTGCCCGCCGCCCGTGGGCGCAGCCGGCGCCGCCCCATGTCGGGGTCCTGGTCCACGAGCTGCCCGAAGCCGCGGAATGACGGCCAGCGAAACCAGCCAACCGGAGGAACGCGTCATGCGCATGGAAAACAAGGTCGCCATCGTCACCGGGGCCGCGAGCGGCATCGGACACGAGATCGCCAAGGCCTTTGCGCGCCAGGGCGCCAAGGTCGTCATCGCCGACCTCGATGGCGACAAGGCCAAGCTTGCGGCGGCCGAAATCGAGAAATCGGGCGGAAAGGCCATGAGCGTCGTCATGAACGTGACCGACGAGGCCCAGGTGAATGCCGGAGTCGAGGCCGCGGTGAAGCAGTTCGGCGGCGTCGACGTGCTGGTGAGCAACGCCGGCATCCAGCACATCGATCCGATCGTGGACCTGTCTTTTGCCGACTGGCGCAAGCTTCTCGCCATCCATCTCGACGGCGCGTTCCTCACCACCCGCGCCTGCCTCAAGCACATGTACGCGCAAGGCCGCGGCGGAAGCGTCATCTACATGGGGTCCGTCCATTCCAAGTTGGCCTCGCCCCTCAAGGCCCCCTACGTGACGGCCAAGCACGGGCTGCTGGGCCTGTGCCGGGTGGTGGCCAAGGAAGGCGCCGCTCACGGCGTGCGCGCCAACGTGATCTGCCCGGGGTTCGTGCGCACGCCCCTGGTGGAAAAGCAGATCCCGGAGCAGGCCCGGGATCTGGGCATCAGTGAGCAGGACGTGATCAAGAAGGTGATGCTGAAGGATACGGTGGACGGCGAATTCACCACCACCGCCGACGTGGCCGAAACGGCCGTGTTCTTCGCCTCGTTCCCGTCCAATGCCCTGACCGGGCAGTCGATCATCGTCAGCCACGGCTGGTGCATGGAATGACGCCGGAAACGGCGCATGAATCGGCGTGAGGACCGCGGGCGCCGGCCCGCCGCCTTACGCCTTGCCGCCGCAACCGATCCTTCCGGCCTTGCCTTCGACCACCCGCACCCCGCCCCTTCGCATCCCGGCCGCAGGGTTCCCCCGCCCCGGGGTGCTGTTTCCCAATAATTTCCGCATCTTGAGCCGCGGAAGCTTCCGAAAATATTTGACAAACCATTTGTGTGTATATACGCTTTATTACATGGAGACCAACCTTCCCGAACTGGACGACTCCGGCCTGTACGGCGTCAGGCAGTGCACGTGCTGGAACCTGCGCAAGGCATCACGCGCGGTGTCCCAGATGTACGATTCGCACCTGAAGCCGTCCGGCCTGCTGGTGACCCAATTCTCGCTTCTCGCCGTGCTGTCCCGAACCGGGCCGATTGCGATGAACGCCTTGGCCGCCGTGGTGGTCGCTGACCGCACGACGCTGACGCGCAATTTGCGGCCGCTGGAGCGGGTGGGGATGATCCGCAGCGCTCCCGGCGAAGACCGGCGGGTGCGGCTGGTCTCGATCACCAAGCGCGGCGCCGCCGCCCTGGCCAAGGCCATGCCGTTGTGGCGTAACGCTCAGGAAAAAATGGTCGAGCGCCTCGGCGAGCGCCGGTGCGGCGCCCTGCTCGGCGAGTTGCAGGCCACTGTCATGGCGGCGTTGGCCGCGTAACGCGGCCGGCGCCTCGTCGTCCCCGGCATCGCGTTCGCGCGCCGCCTCGAATCGCTCTTTGCGCCGCATGGCATCGCTTTTGCCATCGCGTCCCTCGGCGGCGTCTCAGCAATAGGGCGCGGCCAGGCCCCTTAAGGCGACACCGTGGATGAACCGAATCCCCCGCCCCTGCTGGTGCAAATAGGTTTCCTGGACCCGAAGCGCCTCGCGCTCGCGGGCCTGGTTTCGCTGGGCAAGCGGCAGGTCGTCGAACCGGCCCTCGTGGTTCTGCAGGTAATGCACTAGCTCGTGGAGCAGAATCGACCGCTCGCAGACCTTGTGCTCCACGTCCACCGTCCGGTCGAGATAGATGTGATCCGGCTCGGTCTCGGGGCTGAAGCCCAGGATCGGACAAGGCCGCCCCTGGCAGGCCATGCCTTCCAATACCGTGTGCGCGACGAACCGGACCTCGGGCTGCCCTGGGGGGATGTCGAAGGGTGTGTTGCCGTGCAGCCACATAAGTAGGCTCACTACCAGCGTCTTGACGGCCATTCCATCCATCGTCCGGTCTCCACCCTGGCTTCACGGCCCCAGCGTAGGCCAGCGGCCGAAAGAGCCGCTCGACTCATCATACGGGCGTCGGTCCGGCCCGGATCACGTTTGCAACCCGGGAATCGGTCTCCGGCGAGACACCGCAAACCGCGCCTTGCGGCAAGGAAGCCGGGGCAAACGCCGATCCCGAACCGGGGCAAGCCCCCCGGTCGGGCTCGAAAAAGGCGTGAACCGGGAGCGTGCGTGGCCCGTACAAGAAGGCGAATCCAGCAACCGTCCGCATCGACCCATGGGCCGCCCCGCCGCCAACCCCATCTTATGCCTGCCGCTTCCCGCTTGTCGGGATCGCGGCCAGGCCCGTAAATGGGGGAATGGCGGCCGATCCCTCGTCCGGCGCCGGGACCGACCCGTCCTGGAGCGACCTGCTCGCCGCGGTGGCCGGGAAGCGCGACCGCGACGCTTTCTCTCGCCTCTTCCTCCATTTCGGGCCGAGGGTGAAAAGCTATCTGCGCCGTCAGGGCATGGGCAACGCCGAGGCCGAGGAACTGATGCAGGAGGTCATGCTGACGGTGTGGCGGCGCGCGGACCAGTTCGACTCCGCGAAGGCCAGCGCCAGCACCTGGATCTTCACCATCGCCCGCAACCGCCGCGTCGACGCGCTCCGGCGCGAACGCGTGCCCCAGATCGATCCCAATGACCCGCTGCTCGTCCCCCAATCCGGGCCCAGCGCAGACGAGCGCATCGACGCCGCCGAACGGGCCCGGCGCCTCGCGGCCGCGATGACCGAGCTTCCTGCCGACCAGGCCGATCTGCTGCGCCGCTCCTACTTCGAGGACAAATCCCACAGCGCCATCGCGGCCGAGCTTCGGCTCCCGCTGGGGACCGTGAAATCGCGGCTGCGGCTGGCGGTCCGCCGGCTTCGCGCGTTGATCGGGGGCTAGCCATGATCCCCCATCGCCATCCGCCGGAAGATGTGCTGCTGTCCTATGCCGCGGGCGGGCTGCCGGAGCCGGTGGCGCTGCTCGTCGCGACCCATCTCACCTTGTGCCCGCCGTGCCGCGCCCAATGCGACGACTTCGTGACCCTGGGCGGTGTCATCCTGGAAGGAACCGCCGGCGATCCGGTTTCGTCCCAATGCCTCGAGCGCACGCTGGCGCGCCTCGACGCGGAGGACGAAAGACCGGCCGATCCGACGGCGCCGCCTGCGTTTCCGTCCGCATCGCTTCCCCAGCCGCTGGCGCGCTACCTGCCGGGTGCACGGCCGTCGCTGCCCTGGCGGCGCATCGGCAATCGGATCGCCGAGATCCGGCTGCTGCGCCGCTATCCCGGCTTCACGACCCGATTGGTGCGGGTGACGGAAGGAACGCGGATCGTGCGCCATTCCCACGACGGACTCGAGCTCACGCTCGTGCTCGCGGGCGGCTATTCCTGCGGCTCGGAGCCGTTCCGCGCCGGCGATTTCG
>JBAVNO010000324.1:0-1798 GCA_049691095.1 Alphaproteobacteria bacterium
CTAACAAACTGAATAATAAAATTGCCATAGTTACCGGCGGCGCCCAGGGATTCGGAGCGGGAATTGCCGAGTCATTTTTTGCAATGAATATGAATGTTGTCATAGCTGACCTTAATGAAGAGACAGGAAATGCACTGGTTTCAAGGCTCACATCAAAGAATAGTGCAAATAAGGCTCTATTTGTAAAAACTGATGTTGCTGACCCTGATTCTGTAAAGGATATGGTTATAGCAACGGTAAGAGAATTCGGAGGACTTGATATTATGGTAAGCAATGCGGGCATACTCAGAGCCGGGGGCCTTGACGAGATGGATCCTGACATATTCTCAAAAACCACAGATGTCAACTATACCGGGTATTTCCATTGTGCCAAGTATGCCTCGGAGGTCATGAAACTTCAGTACCATGAGAAACCTGAATATTTTACGGATATTATTCAGATCAATTCAAAATCGGGGCTGAGAGGCAGCAACAGAAACTTTGCTTATGCCGGAGCAAAATTTGGAGGTATTGGTCTAACGCAATCATTCGCTATGGAACTTGCTCCGTACAAGATTAAGGTCAATTCAATTTGTCCGGGCAATTACTATGAAGGGCCGCTCTGGTCCGATCCACATAACGGATTATTCCTCCAGTACCTAAAAACAGGGAAAGTGCCGGGCGCAAAAACAATTGATGATGTTAGAAAATTCTATGAAGAGCAGGTGCCCTTAAAACGAGGCTGCAGGCTTGAAGATGTTATGAAAGCCCTGTTGTATGTAATTGACCAGGAGTATGAAACAGGCCAGGCTGTTCCGGTTACCGGCGGACAGGTGATGCTGGGGTAGGCGGAAGGCGGTAATCGGTAAGCAGTAAGCGGTAAGCGGTAAGCAGTAAGCGGTAAGCAGTAAGCAGTAGGCCGTATTTTTTTAAGACTCCGTGAAACTCCTTGAAAAACTCCGTGTAACCCCGTGGTTAAGAAAATAATAACAATATGAAAACTAAAGCAGTACGAATATACGGGAAGAAAGACCTCCGGCTTGAAGAATTTGAATTACCGGAGATAAAAGATGATGAGATACTTGCTCATGTAATATCAGACAGCATCTGCATGTCGTCGCATAAAGCAGCCCTGCAGGGCGCTGATCACAAACGTGTTCCCGATGATATACATCTTAACCCGACAATCATAGGGCATGAATTTGCAGGTACCATCGTTGAAGTTGGTAAAAAGTGGCAGCATAAGTTCCACACAGGTCAAAAATTCTCCATACAGCCTGCCATGAGCAAAATGGGTACTCTTGATGCCCCGGGTTACTCTTATCGCTATATCGGGGGTGATGCAACCTATATAATAATACCGTCTATAGTTATGGAAGCCGATTGCCTTTTACCCTACGATGGAGAAGCTTTTTTCCCAGCTTCGCTGTCGGAGCCTATGTCGTGTATTGTCGGGGCTTTTCATGCCAGTTATCATGTTCATCCCGGAACATATATTCATGATATGGGAATAAAGGAAAGGGGAAATATGGCTATTCTTGCTGGAGTTGGCCCGATGGGTCTGGGAGCAATTGACTATGCATTGCACCAGGATCGTAAGCCGGAATTGCTTGTTGTTACAGATATTGATGAAAACCGTCTGTCGAGAGCTGCCTGTCTTTTCAGCCCGGAACATGCGGCTAATGAAGGTATCAGGCTAATTTATGTCAACACAGGAAATAAAAAAGATCCGGCCGGGTATTTACGTAATATTACAGAAGGCAAGGGCTTTGATGATGTTTTTGTTTTTGCATCTGTCAAACCTGTGATTGAACAGGGA
>JBAVNO010000325.1:0-5000 GCA_049691095.1 Alphaproteobacteria bacterium
GCACCTCGATGTCGGCTCATCACATCCTGGGGCTGGAGCAGGTCCCAAGGGTTCGGCTGTTCGCCGATTAAAGTGGTACGTGAGCTGGGTTTAGAACGTCGTGAGACAGTTCGGTCCCTATCTGCCGTGGGTGTTGGAGAATTGAGAGGAGCTGCCCCTAGTACGAGAGGACCGGGGTGGACGTACCTCTGGTGTACCGGTTGTGGCGCCAGCCGCAGCGCCGGGTAGCTAAGTACGGACGGGATAACCGCTGAAAGCATCTAAGCGGGAAGCCCCCCTCAAAACTAGTTCTCCCTTGAGAGCCGTGGAAGACCACCACGTTGATAGGCCAGGTGTGGAAGTGCGGCAACGCATGCAGCTAACTGGTCCTAATAGCTCGATTGGCTTGAGTTTCCTTGACCCATGTCCCGCACAGCGGCAAGTCCCCGACTCGCTCCCTCGAGGAGTGAAGCAGGGCGCGCCCGGTGCGGACGGTTGAAAGTGTGCTCGCGAACAAATGCGCCGAAATCTCGCTACACGGTCGAAAGACTCAAGCGAGCGGCGCGAGACCAAGAAGGATTTGTCCCAAAAAGATTCGTCGAGGATCCCGGCATCGGGGCCCGCGACGAGAAGCGTGCGGTTCGACGACTTGGTGGTTGGAGCGAGGGGGCTACACCCGATCCCATCCCGAACTCGGCCGTGAAAACCCTCAGCGCCGATGGTACTTCGTCTTAAGACGCGGGAGAGTAGGTCGCCGCCAGGTCTTCCAACCGCACGCCCCTCCGGACGTCTCTCCGGACGTTGCGACAAATCGCTTCCGACAGACCGAAAAAAACCTCTTCACGATCCTTTCCGACCGGTCCGCATCCGGTCCACATCATCGACGCGGGGTGGAGCAGCCCCGAAGCGGCGCCCGAAGGGCCGGCGCGAACATCCAGAATCGACCGGGCCCAAAATCCGGTGTATGCCAATGACGCGGGGTGGAGCAGCCCGGTAGCTCGTCAGGCTCATAACCTGAAGGTCATAGGTTCAAATCCTATCCCCGCAACCAATCACGCCCGCTAACTCGAACAGTTAGCGGGCGTTTTGATTCTGCGGAGCGGTAGAGCAGCCCGTCCTCGGGCTTGCGTGCGCTTCGCGCCCGCTCCCTCGGACCTCGTCAGGCTCATAACATGAACGGTGTGAGGGCGAACCGTCGCGCCGGGGGCGCGATGCAAGTCGCGCTCACGGTTCAAATCTTCGCGCCGCGGCCGCGCGCCCACCGGGCGCACGGTCGGCGCGAACCCCGCAACCAAAATCGCCCGCTAACTCGACAGGTTAGCGGGCGTTTTGATTCGGCGCATCGGTGGCGCGGCCCGTCCTCGGGCTACCGTCTTTTCACTCCCGTATTCCGGCGACCGAGGCGATCGGGGGCTCCTCCGCGCCCCTAGATCCGCAATCCGCCGTCCACTTCGACGACGCGCCCGGTGAGGAAGTCGTTGTCGATGATGAAACACACGGTCTTGGCGATTTCTTCCGGCGTCCCCAGGCGCCGCAGTGGGGTCGGCTCGGTCATGCGCCCGCGCGCTTCCGGTTTCATGGCCATGACCATGGGAGTCGCGATGAATCCCGGCGCGATCGCCGCAACGCGGATGCGGTGGCGCGCGAGCTCCTTGGCCCAGGTCACGGTCATGGCCGCCACGCCCGCCTTGGCCGCGGTGTAATTGCTCTGGCCGAAGTTGCCGGCCCGCGAAATGCTCGAGATGTTGACGATCACGCCGTTCGTGCCCGTTTCGACCATCCGCGCCGCCGCCTCGCGGCCGCATAGGAAAACACCCGTCAGATTGACGTCGATGACGGCTTGCCAGCTCGCGAGCGACTTCTTCCCGACGACCTTGCCTTCCTTGACCTTGACGAGCAATTGGTCACGCACGATGCCCGCGTTGTTGACCAGGACGTCGATGCGCCCCAAGTCCGCGACGATCTTGTCGAAGGTGGCTTCGACGGCCACCTCCTTGGAAACGTCGCAGCAATAGGCGTAAACATGCCCGCCGGCTTCCAGGCAGAGTCCGGCGGTTTCCTCCAAACGCTGCAGATTGATGTCGACAAGGGCAATCCGTGCACCCTTTTTAGCCAGTTCGACGGCGATGCAGCGGCCGATGCCCGCGCCCGCGCCCGTTACAACGACCACTTTATCCAAGATCTCCATGGCACCATCCGTTCAGCGCGGCCCGCGCGGGTCACTTTGCGCGCCGCTTCCCGCGGGACACTGCAAACCGCGGGCCAAGAACGGGGCCGCCAGGACGCGGCCGCCCGCAAAGCCGCGGGGCGGCCATCGGTTGCCGCGCGCCAAAGAGCCGGGGTTCGACGGTATGGACGCGGCCGGTACCCGAGGCTTCGACCGTCGGGCAGCGCCGCGGCTTCCGCCGGTGCGGGACATGAGGGTGCGCGGCGCACCGGCGAAGGGGGAGGGGCCAAGAAGTGCCCTACATCGGCATTTCCGGTTCGGCCCCGTGTCCCTTCCTGGTCTCGGGGATTTCGGTCATGGTCGCCTCGGTGAGCAGCAGGACGCTGGCGACCGATACGGCGTTTTCGAGCGCGATGCGGACCACCTTGGTGGGATCGATGATGCCGGCCTCGACCAAGTCGACATATTCCTTCCGCGCCGCGTCGAAACCGTAATTGCCCTTTCCTTCGAGCATGCGGGCGACCACCACCCCGCCGTCGACCGCGGAGTTGTCCGCGATCTGACGCGTCGGCGCGTCGAGCGCGCGCTTGAGGATCCGGACACCCGTCCTTTCGTCCCCTTCGCATTTCGCTTCCTCCTGCTCCACCGCCTCGACGCAACGCAGCAGGGCCAGCCCGCCGCCCGGAACGATCCCCTCGGCGACCGCGGCCTTGGTCGCGCTGATGGCGTCCTCGAGCGCCTCCTTCTTCGATTTCATCTCCGCCTCGGAGGGGGCGCCGACGCGGACCACGGCCACGCCCCCTGCCAGCTTCGCCAAGCGCTCCTGCAGCTTCTCGCGGTCGTAGTCGCTGGTCGTCTTCTCGATCTCGCGCCGGATCTGATCGACGCGGCCGTCGATCTGCTTGCGGTCGCCGGCGCCGCCGATGATCGTGGTGTCGTCCTTGTCGACGACCACGCGCTTGGCGCGCCCGAGATTTTCGATCTTCACGTTCTCGAGCTTGAAGCCCAGCTCCTCGGAAATGACCTGTCCGCCCGTCAGGATCGCGATGTCCTGCAGCATCGCCTTCCGGCGGTCGCCGAATCCGGGCGCCTTGACGGCGCAGCTCTTGAAGGTGCCGCGGATCTGGTTGACGATGAGCGTGGCGAGCGCCTCGCCCTCGACGTCCTCCGCCACCACCAGCAGCGGCTTCCCGGCCTTCACGACCTGTTCGAGCAAAGGGATCATGTCGGTGAGGACGCCGATCTTGCGGTCGGAAAGCAGGATCAGGCAGTCCTCCATCACGGCCTCCATCTTTTCCGGATTGGTGATGAAGTACGGGGACTGGTAACCGCGGTCGAACTGCATGCCCTCCACGACGTCGAGCACGGTCTCGGTCGTCTTGGATTCCTCGACCGTGATCACCCCTTCGTTGCCGACCTTGTCCATGGCCTCGGCCACCATCTCGCCGATCGCCGAGTCGTTGTGCGCCGAGATCGCAGCCACCTGGGCCTTTTCCTTGCGGGTCGCCACCGGGCGCGACAGGGCCCGCAGCGTCTCGATCGCGCGCTTGGCGGCGCGATCCAGCCCGCGCTTGATGTCGATGGCGCTGGCGCCGGCGACGACGTTGCGCACCCCATCGGCGAAGATCGCGTGGGCCAGGATCGTCGCGGTGCTGGTCCCGTCGCCCACCATGTCGCCCGTCTTCTCGGCCGCCTGGCGCAGCATCCGCGCGCCCAGATTCTCCTCGGGGTCCTTGAGGTCGAATTCCTTGGCGATGGTGACGCCGTCGTTGCAGACGATGGGCGCGCCCCACTTCCTTTCGATCAGCACCGATTTCGACCGCGGCCCCAGGGTGACGCGGACCGCATCGGCGAGCTGCGTGGCGCCGCGCAGGATCTTCTCGCGGGCGGCGGAGCGGAACAGGACCTGCTTGTGTGCCATCTGCCATCTCCCCGGGTCGATTGAAACCTGGGACCGCCGCGACGGCGACCCATGTTCGGCTTCGACACTCTTAGCCCGACCGTCAGCGAAGCCCGCGCAAAACGGCTTCATGGATCAAATCGTACCCCCAACCCAATGGGCCCGCTAATGCCAAAGGTTAGCGGGCATGTAAATTCCACGCCCTCGGCAGCGGCCCGTCCACCGGGGCTTGTGTATGCATCGCGGACCGCCCCGTTGCGCCACCAATTCAAATAGGCTCAAATGACGAACGGGGCCGGCCCCCAACCACGATGGAGCGGGCGGCCATGTCGCCGAGCCCATGAACCGAGGTGTGCCCATGCGAAAAATACTGCTGACCGCGATTGCGTTTCTGGCCCTGTGCTCGGCCGGCTATGGGGCGGAAAAGCTCCGGTTCTGGAATCTGACCATTGCCACGGTCACGCACCTCTATCTGGCGCCCGCGGGAAGCGACAAGTGGGGCAAGGACCAGTGCGAGAACGACCCGGACAAGTCGGTCGATTCCGACGAGCGCCTGTTGATCACGGATGTCGAGCCGGGCCGCTACGACGTGAAGTTGACCGACAAGCTGGGCCGGACCTGCCTAGTGCGCAATGTCGAGGTCAAGGGCGGCAAGCCCTACGCGTTCTCGATCGAGGAGAACGAGCTCAAGGACTGCAAGAAATAGGCCTCGGGCCGCCCTGTTTCCGGCAGGGCCGCCCGGCTGTCCCTAACCGACTCCCTGGCCGGCCCCGGCCCGCCCGTAGACGGCCCGTTCCGTGCACACGAAATCGACCCGGTTGTCGGCCAGCGCGCGGGCGCACTCGTCGGGGGCGTTGACGATCGGCTCCTCATGCACGTTGAAGCTGGTGTTGATCAGCACCGGGATCCCCGTGCGCGCCTTGTAGGCGGCAAGGATGTCGTAATAGAGCGGGT
>JBAVNO010000326.1:0-2376 GCA_049691095.1 Alphaproteobacteria bacterium
CGACCGTGGCCAAAAGCGCATGGCCCCATTACTCGATCCTGACGCCTGAGCGCGACAAGCTCGCGCGCGGCCTCAAGGATCGCGGCATCCCCTCTGCCGTCTATTATCCGCTGCCCCTGCATCTTCACCCGGCCTACGAGCGCTTCGGCGACGGCCCGGGCTCGCTTCCCGTGAGCGAACATTTGTCCAACCGCATCCTGAGCCTGCCCTTGCACGCCTACATGGAAGACGCGGACGTGAACGCGGTGTGTGCCGCCGTGCGCGAGATCCTGGGCTGAACCGGCCCATGGCCGATTTCACGCTTCCCGCCTATCGCGATCTGCTCCAGGCCTTGCGCACGCGAGGCTACGAGGCGCGCTCGTTCCCTGCGGCGGACCCGCGCCAGCGCCACCTGGTGCTGCGCCACGATCTCGACATGTCGATCGAGGCCGCGCTCCCCGTGGCGGCGCTGGAGGCCGATCTCGGCATGGCCGCCACCTATTTCGTGCTGCTGCGCACCGAGATGTACAATCCGTTTTCGGCCGCCTCGCGGCGCGACCTTCTGCTTCTGGCCGACCAGGCCCATGCGATCGGCCTGCATTTCGACGCCTCGCTCTACGATCAGGACTGGGCCGCGCTCGAGGCCGGCGCGGCGGTGGAATGCCGCGTGCTCGAAGACATTCTGGGCCGCCCGGTCGAGATCGTCAGTTTCCATCGCCCCGCCGAACATCTGCTGGGACAGGACCGGCCGCTGGCGGGCCGGCGGCACACCTACGAGCCGCGGTTCTTCCGGGACATGGGCTATTGCTCGGACTCGCGGGGCGAATGGCGGTTCGGCCGGCCGCTGGCCCACGAGGCGGTGGCGAAGGGCGCCGCGCTTCAGCTCGCCACGCACCCCATCTGGTGGGTGGCGGGCGAGGGCGAGAGCGTGCGCGCCAAGCTCGACCGCTTCGCGCTGGCGCGATTCGACCTGCTGCGGGCGGAGCTGGCGCGCAACTGCGTCACCTATCCCCAGGAATTCGCCGCGCTCGCGCGGGAGCCGTCGCGGGAGCGATGATCTTCGATGCGCTGCTCGGGCTCGACCGCAGGCTTCGGCTGGCGGCCAAGGCGGTGCAGGCCGCGCCCGGATACCGTGCCGACCTGGCCGGCCTGGTGGCGGGCTATCTCGACGCCTATTGCGCGTATCACCGGATCGGGCCCGCGAACGCCGCCGGCATCTATAACGATTTCATCGCGCGCTATCTCGACGACCTGGCGGCCTTCCGCCGCGACCGGCGCTATCCGCTCGAACGCGGCGAATCGCGCACGCTGGGCCGCGCCGATTACGATCTCGCGCTCATGCTCTCCTATCTGTTGGCCGCGCACCGGTTCGCGATCCTTCGCCTGCTGGCGGACTGGGCGCTGCCGGTACCGGCATTGGTCGTGGGCTGCGGGGCGGGCGTGGAGATCGAGGTCTTGGGCCGGATGGCGCGCTGTCCCGGCATCGTCGCGTTCGACACCGAACTCAGCCCGTTCTGCGCGGCCCGGCACGACGGGGTGGATTTCCGCGAGCAGGCCTTCGCGGGCGTGGGCAAGCGCTTCGGCCAAGCGGTCGCGATCGAGGTCCTGGAGCACGTCGCGGAGCCCTTCGCGCTTCTCGACTCGCTCCTTCGCGCCGCGCCCGGCGGGCGCGTCCTCTTCACCACCGCGCACAACCTGCCCCAATTCGATCACGTCTATAATTTCGCCGAATTCGAGGTCGAGGAGTGGCTCACGGCGCGCGGCCGCCGCGCCGCCACGGCGGAAAAGATCGTCCACGCCATGCTCGATGGCAGCACGGACACCTATAACAAGTTCTATGTCGTGGAAGCGGGCTCCTGATGCCGGAAACGATGACAGGGCATAGGCCGGAAAATTCGTCGGCGCGGGATTCGGCGCGGGGCAAGGCGCGCGACCTCGTCATGGCTGCAGCGCCCGGCGACGTGGCGGCGGCCATGCGCGCGGTCGATGCGGCCGACGCCGCCGGTCTCGCGGCCCAACTGACCGCCAATGTGGTGGTCCTGCGCAATTTCACGCTCGAAACCATCGAGCCGTTCCTCAAGCTCCACCTCTACCGCGCGGGGCTCGGGCCCGCGGTCCGGTTCGGCGGCTATGACACCATCCGCCAGGACGTCATCGGCCCCGACTCGATCCTTTCCGCCGCCCCCGTCCCCGATGTCGTGGTGCTGGCGCTGGTGCTCGACCGTCTCGATCCCGGCCATCTGCGCCCCGGCTGGACCGCCGACCACGCGATGGGCGAGGTCAAGGCCCTGCTCGGGTCGCTGGCGGAGCGCACCGAGGCGCTGGTTGCCGTCAACACCGTCCTGGCGCCCTGGTACGAGGCCGGCATCGGCATTCAGTCCGCTGGCGACTACGCGG
>JBAVNO010000327.1:0-4646 GCA_049691095.1 Alphaproteobacteria bacterium
CCGACGGTCCGCCGGCGGGGCCGAGGTCCCGGGTCGCGAGCTCGGCGCCGACGGGGCCCAGCACGTCGACCACCACCTTGGTCTCGCTGCGGAAGTGGCGCGGCCTGGCGCCCGGGACGACCGTCAACGTGACCGAAAGGCCGCGCGGCCCTTGGGCCGCATCGACCGCGGTGACGAAGGGCGGCAGATCGGCGCGAATGGCGCTCAGATCGACGCGGGCCTTATGATCGAAATCGAGCCGCAACTGGTCGCCGGTCTGCGAGGCCGTGTACTCCACCGGCAGAGTCCAGTCGAACACCAGGCGCGCGAAATCGCCATGCTCGCCGGCGCGCACGTTCAACACCCTTTCGCTCGCCGAATCCTGCGCCCCTGGCGCGGACGGGGACGACGCCGCGGGCGCGTCGGCCGAGCCGCCCGCCGTCAAGTCGACCACCACCACATTCCCGTCCGAGCGGTCGACCGGCGTCACCGGACGCGTCAAAGTGAACACGGCCCTGCGGCCGCCCTCTTCCAGCGCCGACGCCGACACGTAATCGGAGAGCCGCGCGGCGACCGACTCCAGCGACCCTTCCATGGGCCGGTCGAATTCGACCACCAGCTTGTCGCCGTTGAGGCGGATGGTATGGCCGACGGCCGAGTCCCATTCGAAGACGATGCGCCCGAATCCGTCGTGCGCCCAGGCGCGGGTCTTGACCGCGTCGGCCTCGGCGGTTCCGCCAGCGACAACCATCAGCGCCCCGAGCACGGCCCCGATCGCGAACCGGGCGAGGCGAGGCGGCATCGACGCGAAGCAGATCTTGCGGGACATGGTCAGAAATCCTTCGCAGTGGTCACGATCACATCGACGCGGCGCGCCAGTTCAAGACGCCGCTGCAATGGCAGGTCCTTGGTGATCTCGCCGAATCGCGTGTCGGATACGCCGAACGCCGCCAGATCGCGGGTGTAGCCGGAGCGCCGCAGCACGTCCGCCACCGCGGTGGCGCGGGCGAGCGAGAGTTCCCAGTTCGAGGCGAAGGCGGAACCGGCGACCGGCGCGGGGTCGGTGTGTCCGACGATGGTGGCTTCGTTGGCGATGTTGCGCAGCACGCCGCCCAGCTCGAACAGCGCCTTGGCCCCCTTCCCTTCCACCTCGGCCGAGCCGCGCGCGAACAAGACATCGCTCGGCAGCGAAAACACCAGCCGGTCGCCGAGCCGGTAGATGATGGTGGCCTGAAGAAGCGGGTTGTCCTTCAACTGGCGGCCGAGCAGCGTGCCCAGATAGCCGAGATCGAGTCCCTCTTCCGCAACCGGGCCGCCCATGTTGCGGTCGGCCGCGGGGCGCGCCGGCATTTCCCGTTCCATCGGAGTCTCGCGCCGCGAAAGCGTATGGACCAGCGTCTTCCACTTGCCGTCCGACACGTGGGACAGCGCGAACAGAAGCACGAAGAAGGTGGTGAGCAGCGACACCAGGTCGGCAAAGATGATCAGCCACGGATGCGTTTCTTCCGAGGCGGCTTCTTGGGCGAACAGCGGCGCGGGGTCGAACGGGACCATGGGTCACTGCACCAGCTGATGGAAATCGACCCGCCGCTCGCCCGGGAGTCGGATGCGAAAGACGAACCGGGTGCGCTCCGGCTGGGCCCGGTCGGTGCCCGCGGCGATTTCGCTCGCGGGTGCGCCCTTGTCCACGAACGTGCGCGCGAGCGCGCCGGCCCGCGCGATCGCCAGAGTTTGGACCGCGGCGGCGGCGACGGGCTCGGATTCGCCCACGACGGCCTCGACTCCGTACACGTAATCGGGTGGATTGCGGGTCAGCATCCGGGCGATGTCGGACACCAGAACCAGCGCCTCGGACCGCAACGCGTCGCGGCCGGGCTCGAACAGGGACTCGGTCGCAAGCGACATCTGCAGCCTGCTTCCGGGCAGCACCTTGTCGACCTTCGCCAGGGGAAAGGCCGTCTTGATCAGGGTCGCGAGGCGGTCGGGCATCTCTTCGGGACCGATGAACCGGCCCTCGATCGAGTTGAGCCATTCTCCCGGCGGCGCTTCGATTCCCAGCGGCGCGAACGTCGCCGTGAGGCTTTTGAGCGCCAGCGCCGCCCGGGTCTCTTCGATCTTGGAGATGCTGTTGAGGAGGATGAAGAAGGCGAGAACGATCAGGAACAGGCTGAGGAAAACGACAGTCGACTGTTCCCGCGAATTGGTTCGAGGGTAGACCTCGAGATCGATCATGATGGCCTAGCCGGTGCCTTTCAGGAGGGCGTCGATCTCGTCCTGGTTCCTGGCGTTGGCCGGCAATTGCGGGCCGTTGAGGAGAGCGGCGTCGTCAGGCTTCGCCTTCTTTCCCTTGTCGGCGCCGTCCGCAGGCTTCGTCCCCGAATCGCCGTCGGGATGGCCGTGGCCCAAAGCCGCGGCCAGCGACTGGATTCGCGTCTCGATGGTCTTCAGCGTGGTGACGATCTTACTGATGCGCTGGCCGGTGATGTCCTGGAAGTTGCAGGCCTCGTAGATGCGGGTCACCGCGTCGGTGAGGCCTTGGCCCTGCTCGCCCTCGAGCGCCGCGGCCACCGCTTCGATGGATTCGGCGGCATCCAGGATGCTGCTCGTGGCCTCTTCCGTATGGGCGACGATGGCGTCCAGCTCGTCGGTCGCGCTGCGGATGTGTTTTTCGCGGATTTCGTCGGGACACAACGCCGCGATCTCTTTCTTGGCGTTGTGGATGTAGCCGATGAGGGCTTCCAACTCCTGGTACAGCTTGAGGTCGCCGGGCGTCAGATCACCATGCATCGTCGTCACCACCGTCTTGACAATTTCCTCGATCTCGCCGCGCGACACCGGCCTCGAGATGGCGTCGGCGGGCCGTGAACGGGACGTTTTGGAATCGCCGGGCATGGCGCACTCGTCACGCGCTTAGAACGCGCCGATGACGCTGACCAGCTTGGTCTTCAGAGTGGCTGCGTTGAACGGCTTGACGATGTAGTTGTTGACGCCCGCTTCCTTCGCCGCCACGACGTTGTCGGTCTTGCTCTCCGCCGTGATCATGATGAACGGCGTGTCCTTGAGCTTGACGTCTTTGCGAACCTCGCGCAGGAGTTGCAGACCGGTCATCGGCTCCATGTTCCAGTCCGAGATCACCAGCCCGTAGGCTTTGTCGCGCATCTTCTGCAGCGCGTCGCTGCCGTCGGTGGCCTCGTCGACATTATCGAAGCCTAGCTGCTTCAAGAGGTTGCGGATGATGCGGAGCATGGTCTTGTAATCATCCACGATCAGAATGTTCATGTTCTTGTCGACGGTCATCGTGAACTCCATTCCACTCTGCGAGCACGGCGAACGCCGCGTGCCGTGAACCCCCTGGCGCTAGCTGTCAGAAAGCTAGTCGGAAATCGGTTAATGGACGGTTAAACAAGCCTTTTTTAAGCGCCTTAACTGCCGCTCCGTTTCAGCGCCTGGGAGATCTGATGGCGCTGGGCAAGCTCGGCCGTGACCTGCTTGGCCTTGACCGGGTCCATTTTGGCGAGGATCGGCGCCACCTTGGCCTCCTTCATGCCTTCGATCACGTCGAGCAGGACGTCCATGTCGAGCTTTTCGAAGATCGGCGCCGCGTCCTTGGGCTTCATGTTCTCGTAGATCTTCACCAGGCTCTTGAGGTTGGCCTTTTCCTGGTCGTCGTACTGCTTGAGGAGGCCCTGGATCTTGCCCTGCAGGTCCTTGAGCTCCGCGAGCTTCTCGTCGAGGCGCTTCTCCCCGGCCTCGAGCAGGCCCGCGCGGGTGTCGATCGCCTTTTCCCGCTGGTCTAGCTCCTCGCGGCGCTTGGACAGATCCTGAAGGGTGCGCAGCTCCGCATCGCTCAGATTGTCGAGATCGACGGTGCCGTCGGCAGACGGCGGCGAGTCGAGATTGACGGGCGCCGGGGCGCCCCCGGCCCCGCCTTCCGCCGACCCGGCATCCTTCGCTTGGGCGTCTTTCGCCCCAGCAGCAGCCGCATTCTGTCCGGGTGCCGGAGTCGTCTCGCCTTCCTTGGCCGGCGGATTCCCGGCTTCGCCGGATTTCGGCGCATCGGGTTTCGACGCATCGGGTTTCGACGCGTCGGTTTTCGCCGTTTCCGGCTTGGCCGGGTCCGATTTGGCCGTTTCCGATTTGGCGGGCAGCAGCTTCGTCGGTTCGAGCTTGGCCGGCTCTCCCTTGGCCGCGTCCGACTTCGCCGGACCGGACTTGGCGGCGTCCGTCTGGGCGCCGTCCGTCTGGGCGCCGTCCATCTTGGCGCCGTCCGTCTTGGCGGTGTCCGTCTTGGCCGCCCCGGGCTTGGCGGGCTCGGGTTTGGCCGGGTCTGGCGCAGCCGGGCCGGCCGCCGGGCCCAATGCATCGCCCGTGCCGTTCGCACCGGGCGCATTCGCATCGGAGGCATTCGTACCGGGAACATTCGCCTCGGAGGAAGGCGGAGCCGGCGGCGCGGCCTTGACCCCGGCGACCGAGACGCCGCCCGCGGCGATGCTGAGGCCTTGCCACAGATCGCCGAGCCGCACCGTCAGCAACGACGAAGCGGCGAAAGTCGTGACCAGCAGGAGCCGGAGAGGCAGTCGCATCGGGGCGGCGATCAGCGCGCGGCCGTCAGGGCGGCAATCAGCTCGCGTTCGGCGCGCGACATCCGGGACGACGCGGCATTGGCG
>JBAVNO010000328.1:0-24537 GCA_049691095.1 Alphaproteobacteria bacterium
CCGCCGGCCAACGCATGGGCAACGTCGTAGTAGAGCGGTTCCATCACGTGCCCCGCGATACGAACAGCAGCAGGATACCGAGCAGGCCGAGCATGAGCGCCGCGCCGAGGAATTGGGGCACGCGGAAGACCCGCATCTTGGCGATGGCGGTCTCGAACAATCCGAGCAAGAATCCGGCTATCACGAGCTTGCCGACGTAGTTCGCTATGCCCACGGCGAGAGCCGCCGCGCCGGCGCCCGCCGTGGCCATGCCCCACGGCATGAAGATGGCGGCGATGAGCGACATGTAGAGCACCAGCTTGACCGAAGCGGCGGCCTCGATGAGGGCGAGGTGGCGTCCGGAATATTCGAGCACCATGGCCTCGTGCACCATGGTGAGCTCGAGATGGGTGGCCGGGTTGTCGACCGGGAGGCGGGCGTTCTCCGCCAGCCCCACCATGAACAACGCCACCAGCGCCAGCCCCAGCGAAACCCGAAGACCGACTTCGGGGGACGACATGTACGCCGCCATGTACGACAGCTCGGTGGTTCCCGCGAGCAGGGCGAGCGTGAACACCACCATCAGCATCGCCGGTTCGGCGAGCGACGCGATCATCACCTCCCGGCTGGAGCCGATGCCTCCGAAGCTCGTGCCGACGTCGAGGCCCGCCAGTGCCTGGAGGAACCGCGCGCTTCCGACCAGCGCGACGATGGCGATGAGGTCGGCGGACCAGCCGAAAAGAAGGCCGGTCGCGAAGGTGGGCACCAAGGCGGCCGCAACCCAGGTCGCGGCGAAGATGAGATAGGGCGTGACGGGGAACAGCCCCGACGCGCTTTCGGGCAGCACCACGTCCTTGCGGATTAGCCGCAGGAGGTCGCGGTAGGGCTGGAGGATCGAGGCGCCCTGCCGGCGCAGCAGCCGCGCCTTGACCTTGCGCACGAGCCCGGTGAGGCCCGGAGCCACGAGCAGGACCAGCGTCGTCTGGAGGCACTGCACGGCGAGATCGTGGATCATTGCCAATTGGATCATTGCCATACCGCCAGCCCCAGCAGGAGCAGCACGAGGGCGCCGAAGACCAGGCTCAGATAGCGCCGCACGGTCAGGAACTGGAGGCGGTTGAGCCGGTCGGCCATGACGCCGACGACAGCCGCGATGGGCACGTAGATCCCGTCCCAGATGAGATCGCTGAGCCGCATGTGGAACCGCGCCGGCCCCGTGTCGCCGGGCGCCGGCATCTCGACCTCCTCGCGCGCCCGAAACACGAACGTGCCGAAGACGCGGCGAATGGGCTGCGCGAAGCTGGCGGCGGTGTATTGCGTGGCCGGGCTCGGGTCGGGATAGCCGCAGTCCCAGGCGGGAGCGCGGCGGACCGCGCGCGACCCGAACAAGCGAACGACCGCCGCCGTCGCCGCGATCGACACGCCGATGAACAGCAGGATCAGGAGACCGTTGTACGAGCTCCGGCCCGACGCGATCGGCACCAGCGTGAACCAGGGATCGGCGGCTTGAAGCGGCAGCCGTCCGCCGTCGGTCAGCGCGCCCACCACCGGGGCCAGCCCGTCGACGACGAAGCCGGGAAACACGCCGGCCAGCAGGCACAGCAGCGCGAACGCGAACATCACCGCAAGAGAAAAGGGATCGGCTTCCCGGGCGCCGTGCACGGCCGCGGTCCGCGGCCGGCCCAGGAACGTGATTCCGAACGCCTTGACGAAGCACGCGGCGGCAAGCGCCGCCGCCAGCGCCAGCATCGCGCCCACGGCGGGCACCAGGAACTTCAGCCACCACTGCGAGAGCTGCGGACTGACGAGGATGGCCTGGAACGTGAGCCACTCGGACACGAATCCGTTGAGGGGCGGCAGGGCGGAGATGGCCGCCGACCCGACCAGGAAGGCGACAGCGGTCTGCGGCATGCGGTGGATGAGGCCGCCCAAATGCTCCATGTCGCGCTCGCCGGTCGCCACCAGCACCGCGCCGGCGCCGAAGAACAACAGGCTCTTGAAGACCGAATGGTTGAACACGTGGAACAGCGCGGCGGTCAGGGCGAGGGCCGCCGCCCAATCCAGGTGATCGGCGCGGAAGGCGAGCGCCAGCCCGAGACCGATATAGATGATGCCGATGTTCTCGACCGTGTGATAGGCGAGGAGCCGCTTCAGGTCGTGCTGCATGAGGGCGTACAGCACCCCCATCACGGCGGTGACGCCGCCCAAGGCGAGAACGATCATCCCCCACCACCAGGACGGCGGCCCCAAGAGGTCGAAGACGATGCGCACGAACGCATAGACCGCGACCTTGGTCATGACGCCGCTCATGAGGGCGGAGACGTGGCTCGGCGCCGCCGGATGGGCGAGCGGGAGCCAGACGTGGACGGGAACCAGTCCGGCCTTCGACCCCGCCCCCAACAGGACCAGGGTCAGCACGAGGGCGGCCAGCAATGGCGAGGGGGTGGAAGCGCGAATCGCCTCGAAGCCGTAGCCGCCGTCGGGGCCGGCCAGCAGGCCGAAGGCCAGCAGCAGCGACAGCGTCCCGAAATTCGCCATGAGAAAATAGACGTAGCCCGCTTCGCGGTTGATGCGCTCGCGGTGATGGGCCATCACCAGGGCCCAAGAGACGAGCGACATGGACTCCCATGCCAACAGGAAGGTGAAGGCGTCGTCGGCCAGCACCACCAGGTTCATCGCCGCGAGGAACGCGGGGAAGAAGGGGAGCACCCGGTGCGGCGCGGTTTCGTGGCGGCCGTAGCCGAGACCGTAAAGGCTCGCTCCCGCGCCGCCCAGATCGACGATCACGAGAAAGAATGCGGACAGCGCGTCGAGGCGGAAATGGGCGCCGATCCAAGGCAGGCCCAAGGGAAGGCTGATCGCGGACGCCTGGGGTTCGCCCGCCAGAAGGCACCCGACCGCCATCACCAGGAGAACGGCCGAGACCGCGAAACTCGTCCCGTAGACGATGGGGCGCGCGGCGCGCGTTCCGACCGCCGCTGCGGCGACGACGGCAAGCCCGAGCAGGACGGCCACGGACCACAGCGCTATCGAAACCGGCATCACGTGTCTTGCTCGATTGTCAGGTCCGGCGCGAAGCGGGAGCATCCCGCGTCATGACCATATCGGGATTCTCGTCCATCGTTACGCCTTTAGGCGGACCCCTCTGCCCGTGGCCTGACTGACCGCGCCTTCGGCGATGAGTTCGACGCCGGCCGCCTCGAGCGCGGCGATCAGCTTCATCAGCGAGTCGACGTTGCCGCGGATGAGTCCGTCGCTCGCCTCCATCCGCTGGATGGTCGGGACCGACAGGCCGGAGGCTTCGGCGAGCGCACGCTGATCCATTCCCAGCAGCGCGCGGGCGGCCCGTAACTGAGCCGCCGTGATCATGTATGAGCCATCAGTTATTATGTCTCGTACGTATTGAGACATGTATAAACCTGCTGAAATCATGGCTCAAGCAAAATTTGGCAAGGGCCCGTCTCGGCCAAGGTCCCGGCGAAACCACGGGGAGACTATCCCGAGAGTCTCATAGGCGCCGACCGGTTCGCCCGCCTCCGTCAATACCTGCAAAGCCAGCGGGGTTTCTGGCCCCGGAAGCGAGACTGCGACTCAGAATCCCATCGCGCCAAGTGGCCCTGGACGGCATAGTAGGAGGTCGCGACGGGAACCCGGGGCAACACCGGGGCCGGTCGGTTGGCGGGTCGGGAGGACCGGTTGGGGGACAACGCTTCAGCAAGCGGCATGGGGCCGCCGGAAAGACAGGGTCTCTACGACCCGGCGCGCGAGCACGACTCGTGCGGCGTCGGATTCGTCGTCCACGTCAAGGGAACGAAGAGCCACGACATCGTCCGCATGGGGCTTCAGGTTTTGGAGAACCTGGAGCACCGCGGTGCGGTCGGCGCCGATGCCCTGGCCAGCGACGGCGCCGGCATCCTGCTGCAGATTCCCGACACCTTCTTCCGGCCGGAGGCTGCCCGGCTCGGCATCGCGCTGCCGCCGCCGGGGCGCTACGGCATCGGCCACGTGTTCCTGCCCAAGGACAAGGCCGCGCGGCGGGCCTGCGAGGCGCTGGTGGAGCACTATATCGCCGCCGAAGGCCAGACGCTTCTGGGCTGGCGCGACGTGCCGGTGGATGGCCGCGGCCTCGGCGTCACGGTGCGGGCGTCCGAGCCCTGCATCCGGCAGGTCTTCATCGGCTGCTCCGATGCCCTCCGCGATCAGAACGCGTTCGAGCGCAAGCTCTACGTCATCCGCAAGCAGATCGCCAACGCCAACCGCGAGCGCAAGGTCGACCCGGGCCGCGCCTTCTACACCCCGTCCATGTCGTCGCGGACCATCGTCTACAAGGGCATGCTGCTCGCCGGCCAGGTCGGCACCTACCATACCGATCTCGCCGACGAACGGTTCACCACCGCGCTTGCCCTGGTGCATCAGCGCTTCTCGACCAACACCTTCCCGTCGTGGCGGCTGGCCCATCCCTACCGGATGATCGCCCACAACGGCGAGATCAACACGCTGCGCGGCAATCTGAACGGGATGGCGGCGCGCCGCCATTCGATGAAATCGGACCTGCTTGGCGAGGATTTGGCCAAGCTGTGGCCGTTGATCGCCGAAGGCCAATCGGATACCGCCAGCTTCGACAACGCCCTCGAATTGCTGGTCCAGGGCGGCTATCCGCTGGCCCACGCCATGATGCTGCTCATCCCCGAGGCGTGGGCGCGCAACCCGCTGATGGATGAGAAGCGGGCCGCGTTCTACGAGTATCACGCCGCCCTGATGGAGCCGTGGGACGGACCCGCGGCGGTGGCCTTCACCGACGGACGGCAGATCGGCGCCACGCTCGACCGCAACGGGCTCCGTCCCGCCCGCTACATCGTGACCGACGACGACCTCGTGGTCATGGCCTCCGAGGCGGGCGTGCTGGACGAAATCCCCGAAAGCCGGATCGTCAAGAAATGGCGTCTCCAACCGGGCAAGATGCTGCTCATCGACACCGTTGCGGGCCGCATCATCGACGACTCCGAGCTCAAGAGCACGCTCGCCGGCGCCAAGCCCTATCGGGAATGGCTGGCGACGACGCAGATCGTCCTCGAGGACCTGCCGCCTCCCGACCATGCGGAAAGCCGCCCCGAGCCGGCGGATGCGCTTCTCGACCGGCAGCAGGCCTTCGGCTACACGCAGGAGGACCTGTCCTTCTACATGGAGCCGGAGGCGATCAACGGCGAGGAGCCGGTGGGCTCCATGGGCGTCGATACGCCCGTCGCGGTGCTCTCCAGGCGGCCGAAGCTGCTCTACAACTATTTCAAGCAATGCTTCGCCCAGGTGACCAACCCGCCCCTCGACGCCATCCGCGAGGAGCTGGTCACCTCGCTCGTTACCCTGATCGGGCCGCGCCCCAACCTGCTCGGCCTCGATCAGACCGACGCCCACTGGCGGCTCGAGGCCCGCCAGCCGATCCTGACCGACGAGGACATGGAAAAGATCCGCCACATCGCCGGGCTGGTCGGCGACCGTTTCCGGTCCCGCACCCTCGACTTCTGCTACCCCGCCGATCAGGGAGCGGACGGCATGGAGCCGGCGCTCGATAGACTATGCGCCGAAGCCGAACGGGCCGTGGCCGACGGCGACAACATCCTCATCCTGTCGGACCGGACCATGGGACGCGACCGCATCGCCATTCCGGCCCTGCTCGCCACGGCGGCCGTGCATCATCACCTGGTGCGCCAGGGCCTCAGGACCGAGGTGGGATTGATCGTGGAGACCGGCGAAGCCCGCCAGGCCCATCACTTCTGCCTCCTTGCCGGCTACGGCGCCGAGGCCATCAACCCCTACCTTGCCTTCGAGACGCTGGAGGCGATGCGCCCCAGCCTCGCCAAGCCCGTCGGCGCCGAGAAGGTCCGCGCCAATTTCATCAAGGCGATGGACAAGGGCATCCTCAAGGTGATGTCGAAGATGGGCATCTCCACCTATCAGTCCTATTGCGGCGCGCAGATCTTCGATTCGATCGGCCTATCGAGCGCCTTCGTGAAGACGTACTTCACCGGCACGTCGGCGGCCATCGAGGGCGTGGGATTGGCCGAGATCGCCCGGGAGACCGTGGAGCGCCACCGTCTCGCCTTCTCGGACGCGCCGGTCTACCGCAACGCGCTCGATCCCGGCGGCGAGTACCAATACCGGCTGCGCGGCGAGGACCATGTCTGGTCGCCCGACACCATCGCCAAGCTGCAGCATTCCGCCCGCGGCAACACCCGCGAGACCTACCGCGACTATGCGCGGCTCGTGAACGATCAGAGCGAGCGGCTGATGACCTTGCGCGGCCTGCTCGAGCTGAAGCTCGCCACGTCCCCGGTTCCCCTCGACGAGGTCGAGCCCGCCAAGGAGATCGTCAAACGCTTCGCCACCGGCGCGATGTCGTTCGGCTCGATCTCGCGCGAAGCCCATACCACGCTGGCGATGGCCATGAACCGGATGGGGGCCAAGTCGAACACCGGCGAGGGCGGCGAGGAGCCGGACCGGTTCAAGCCGCTGCCCAACGGCGATTCGCTGCGCTCGTCCATCAAGCAGGTCGCCTCGGGGCGGTTCGGGGTCACCGCCGAATACCTCGTCAACGCCGACATCCTGCAGATCAAGATCGCGCAAGGCGCGAAACCGGGCGAAGGCGGACAGCTCCCCGGCCACAAGGTCGCCGGGCCCATCGCCAAGGTGCGTCATTCCACACCCGGCGTGGGGCTGATCTCGCCGCCGCCGCACCACGACATCTATTCCATTGAGGACATCGCGCAGCTGATCCACGACCTCAAGAACGTGAATCCCGGCGCGTGGGTGAGCGTGAAGCTCGTTTCCGAGGTCGGGGTGGGAACGGTCGCGGCCGGCGTGGCCAAGGCGCGTTCCGACCACATCACGATCTCGGGCTTCGAAGGCGGAACGGGTGCGAGTCCGCTCACCTCCATCGCCCATGCCGGGCTGCCGTGGGAGATCGGCCTGGCCGAGACGCAGCAGACGCTGGTGCTGAACCGGCTGCGCGGGCGCGTCGCGCTGCAGGTGGACGGCGGCCTGCGCACCGGCCGCGACGTGGTGGTCGGCGCGCTGCTGGGCGCGGACGAATTCGGCTTCTCGACCGCACCGCTGATCGTCCTTGGCTGCATCATGATGCGCAAGTGCCACCTCAACACCTGCCCCGTGGGGGTGGCGACCCAGGATCCCGTGCTGCGCAAGCGGTTCGCGGGCAAGCCGGAGCACCTGATCAACTACTTCTTCATGCTCGCCGAGGAAGTGCGGGAGATCATGGCCGCGATGGGCTTCCGCACCTTCAGCGAGATGGTCGGCCGCGCCGACCGCCTCGACTCGCGCCGGGCGGTCGATCATTGGAAGGCGAAGGGTCTCGACCTGTCGCGGCTGTTCCACAAGCCCGACGTCGGGCCGGACGTGGCGATCCACCACTGCGAGACGCAGAGCCACGGCCTCGAGAAGGCGCTTGATCACATGCTGATCGAGAAGGCGCGCCCGGCCCTGCAGCGCGGCAAGCCGGTTCGAATCGAGACCAACATCACCAACCGCAACCGTACCTTCGGCGCCATGCTTTCGGGCGAAGTGGCGCGCCGCTACGGCCACGCCGGGCTTCCCGAGGACACGATTTCGATCGTGGCGCGCGGCAGCGCCGGCCAGAGCTTCGGCGCCTTCCTCGCCCACGGCATCAGCGTCGAGCTGGTGGGCGAGGCCAACGACTATCTGGGCAAGGGCCTGTCGGGCGGGCGCATCGCCGTCTATCTGCCGCCCGAATCGCGGCTGGTGCCGTGGGAGAACATCGTCGTCGGCAACACCCTGCTCTATGGCGCCATCAGTGGCGAATGCTACGTCTCGGGCGTCGCCGGCGAGCGCTTCGCCGTGCGCAATTCGGGCGCCGTCGTCGTCGTCGAGGGCCTCGGCGATCACGGGTGCGAGTACATGACCGGCGGGTGCGTGGTGGTCATCGGCTCGACGGGGCGGAATTTCGCCGCCGGCATGAGCGGCGGAATCGCCTATGTGCTGGACGAGGCGGGCGACTTCGAGCGCCGCTGCAATCTTCAGATGGTCGAGCTCGAGCGGGTCAAGCGCGACCCCAAGCGCATCGCGGCCGAGACGTGGGGCTCGCTCATCGGCGATCCGCTGCGCGCCGACGAGACCAGGCTGCGCCGGCTCATCGAACGGCACATGCACTACACCAACAGCGCCCGCGCGCGGCACATTCTGGCGCACTGGGCCGAACATCTGCCTAAGTTCATCAAGATCGTGCCGGTCGACTTCCGCCGCGCGCTCGCCGAGCAGCAGTTCGAACCCGACGCCGCGCCCGAGCGCGCGCCGGGGACGCCGCAGGAGGTCGTGCGTGGGTAAGCCGACCGGTTTCCTCGAGATCGAGCGGCACGACCGTCGGTACCGCAAGGTCCCCGAGCGGGTGAAGACCTGGCGCGAGTTCGTGCTGCCGCTTCCCGACGACGCCGCCCAGAAGCAGGCCGCGCGCTGCATGGATTGCGGCGTTCCCTTCTGTCACAGCGGCTGTCCGGTCAACAACCTGATCCCGGACTGGAACGATCTCATCTACCGCGGGCTTTGGCGGCAGGCGCTGGAGACGCTGCATTCGACCAACAACTTTCCCGAATTCACGGGCCGCATCTGCCCGGCGCCCTGCGAAGAGGCGTGCACGCTCAACATCAACAGCCAGCCCGTCACCATCAAGACCATCGAGTGCTCGATCATCGACAAGGGCTTCGCCGAGGGCTGGGTGCAGCCGCAGCCCCCCGCCCACAGGACCGGGAAACGGGCAGCGGTCATCGGCTCCGGTCCGGCGGGTCTGGCCTGCGCCCAGCAGCTGGCGCGGGCCGGTCACGACGTGGTGCTGTTCGAGAAGTCGGACCGCATCGGCGGCCTGCTCCGCTACGGCATCCCCGACTTCAAGATGGAGAAGAGCCTCATCGACCGCCGCACGGCGCAGATGGCCGCTGAGGGCGTCGTGTTCCGCACCAACTGTCATGTCGGCGTCGACATCACCGGAGAGGAGTTGTTGGGCGAATTCGATGCCGTGGCGCTGACGTGCGGATCGGAAAAGCCGCGCGACCTTCCGGTTCCCGGGCGCGCGCTCAAGGGCATCCATTTCGCGATGGAGTTCCTGACCCAGCAGAACAAGCGGGTGGCCGGCGACAAGGTCGCCGAGCGGGAAGAGGACGGCGCCATCCTGGCCACCGACCGAAACGTCATCGTGATCGGCGGCGGCGACACGGGTTCGGACTGCATCGGCACGTCGACGCGCCAGCGGGCCGCGTCCATCACCCAGCTCGAGATCCTGCCGCGGCCCCCCGACCAGGAGAACAAGGATTTCACCTGGCCCTACTGGCCGCTCAAGTTCCGCACCTCGTCCTCCCAGGAGGAAGGCTGCGAGCGCGAGTTCAGCGTCGTGACCAAGGAGTTCGCGGCCGACGGCCAGGGCCGCGTCGCCGCGCTGCGCTGCGCGCGGGTGGAATGGCGCAAGGGCGCCGACGGCCGCATGGCGATGGTCGAGGTCCCGAAAGGCGAATTCGAGATCAAGGCCGATCTCGTGCTGCTCGCCATGGGCTTCGTCCATCCGGTGCACGAAGGCCTGGTCAAGGGTTTGAGCCTTGCGCTCGACGGGGCCGGGAACGTCAAGGCGGACACGAACCAGTACCGCACCTCGGTGGCCAAGGTTTTCGCCGCCGGCGACACGCGCCGCGGCCAGTCCTTGGTGGTGTGGGCGATCCGCGAGGGGCGTCAATGCGCCAGCGCGGTGGACGAGTTCCTGATGGGCTACTCGGAACTGCCCCGCTGACGCACCTGCTCACGCAGGCGCCGGGCGCTTCGCCGCGGGCCCCAACGCCTTGCCGGACAGCCTTCGCATCGATTTCGGCACGTGCTTGCGGACGAGACCGGCCAGCGCCGAAATCGCGGGGAGCCGCGGGGTATTGGGGCGATGGATCAGCCTCACCCGGCGCGACGCGTGCGCCCCCTTGAGGCGGCGCAGCGCCAGATATTTGCGGTCGAAGACGCGGCTTTCCAGCACCAGGCCGGGGCTGATGGTCATTCCATAGCCAGCGGCCACCATGTTGAGCAGCGTCTCCAGGCTCGCCGCGCGGACGTCGGCGATCGCGAGGCTTCCCAGATCGGGATGGCCGCAAAGCTCCAGCGCCTGATCGCGCAGACAGTGGCCGTCCCCGAGAAGAAGCATCGATGACGCCTCGAGCTCGGCGCATTTGACGTCCTTGCGCGCGCAAAGCCTGTGGCCGGGCGGCAGCGCGACCCAGAACGGCTCCTCGAACAAGGGCTGCGTCGCAAGACCGTGGGCCTCCGGCTCCGAAGCGATGATCGCCGCGTCCAGGCGCCCGTCGCGCACCATCTCGACGAGGTGGTCGGTCAGGTCCTCCACCAGCGCCAGGCGCAGCGACGGCAGCTGCTTGGTCACCGCCGGCAGGACGAACGGCATCAGATAGGGACCGAGCGTGGGGATCACGCCCAGCCGCAAGGTCCCGGCCAGAGGATCGCGGTTGGCGCGGGCCGCCCCGATGATGTCCTCGGTCGCGCCGACGGCCCGGCGCGCGTGGGCGACGATCGCCTCGCCGACGCCCGTGACGCGGACGGTACGCCCAGCCCGCTCGAAGATCGAAACCCCGAGCTCCGCCTCCAGCTTGAGGATCTGACCGCTCAGGGTCGGTTGGCTCACGTTGCAGGCGGCCGCGGCGCGGCCGAAATGCCCGGTGTCGGCGACGGCGATGACGTATTGAAGGTCGCGGAGATTCATGGGGCGGCGCTGTTGATTGGTGTTAACGATGATACTCATTGTAATAATCGATTGGACCGATGGTCAAGCCGGCGCCATTCTATGTCCAACCCAGCACCGCCAGCGATTCGAGGAGCGCGAACCATGACCCGACCGACCAAAACCCCACCGACCATGACCACCACGGGCGGCGCGCCCGTCGCCGACAACCGGAACTCGCTGACCGCGGGCCCGCGCGGCCCGGCTGCTGGATCGGCAGGTCCGTGGGTTTGGACTCCTTCGCATTCAGATTAGATATGATGCTGAGCATCGTACGATGTCAGTCTTGGACGAGCGTTTTCACACTGCCTCATACCTGATCGATGCAAATCATAGCGTGCGGGGGATGAACGGCTCGAATCGAACTACATACTCCTGTCCAAGCACGGGGCGAGGGTCAGACGTCGCAATAGTTGGAGGGCAAAATGGACGGAAATGATACGGATAGCGTGGGCAAATGCCCGGTGATGCACGGAGTTCGCCCCAACGCCATTTTCGGGGGGAGGTCCAACCGGGATTGGTGGCCCAATCAGCTGAATCTCAGGATTCTCCATCAGCACTCTTCCCTCTCCGATCCCATCGGGCCGGCGTTTCACTACGCCAAGGAGTTCAAGAAACTCGACTTCAAGGCCCTGAAGAAGGACCTTTACGCGCTGATGACCGACTCGCAGGATTGGTGGCCGGCTGACTGGGGCCACTACGGGGGGCTCTTCATCCGGATGGCATGGCACAGCGCGGGCACCTACCGCATTTCGGATGGGCGCGGCGGAGCTGGCACCGGCGATCAGCGTTTCGCCCCGGTCAATAGCTGGCCCGACAATGCCAACCTCGACAAGGCGCGCCGGCTGCTCTGGCCCATCAAGAAGAAATACGGCAACAAGATCTCATGGGCCGACTTGATGATCCTGGCCGGCAACTGCGCGCTCGAGTCGATGGGCTTCAAGACCTTCGGCTTCGGCGGCGGACGCGAAGACATCTGGGAACCGGAGGAAGATATTTACTGGGGCGCGGAGGCCGAATGGCTTGGCGACAAGCGTTATAGCGGTGACCGGAACCTGGAAAACCCCCTTGCCGCCGTGCAAATGGGCCTGATCTACGTGAATCCGGAAGGGCCGAACGGTCAGCCAAGCGTGCTGGAGTCGGGCCGCGACATCCGCGAGACCTTCGCGCGCATGGCGATGAACGACGAGGAGACGGTCGCGCTGGTGGCCGGTGGCCACACCTTCGGCAAATGCCACGGCGCGGGCGATGCGACATTGGTGGGCCCCGAGCCCGAAGCCGCGCCTCTTGAGGCGATGGGGCTCGGCTGGATCAGCAGACACAGCAGCGGCAAGGGCGGCGACGCGATCACCAGCGGCATCGAAGGCGCCTGGACCTCCAACCCGACCAAGTGGGACATGGGCTATTTCGATGTTCTGTTCGGCTACGATTGGGATCTGGTGAAGAGCCCCGCCGGCGCCTGGCAGTGGGTCCCGATCAATCCGGACGAAAAGGACCTCGCGCCAGCTGCGCATGATCCGTCAAAGCGGGTGACGACCATCATGACCACAGCCGACATGGCGATGCGCATGGACCCGATCTATGGCCCGATCTCGAAGCGGTATCACGAGAACCCGGCCGAGTTCGCCGATGCCTTTGCCCGGGCTTGGTTCAAGCTGACGCACCGCGACATGGGGCCGCGCCCGCGCTATCTCGGCCCGGAGGTCCCGGCGGAAGAGCTGATCTGGCAAGACCCCGTGCCCGCCGTCGATCACGACCTGATCGACGCGAAGGACATCGCGGCCCTCAAGGGCAAGATCCTCGGCTCGGGCCTGTCCGTCCCGGAACTGGTTTCGACCGCCTGGGCCTCGGCTTCGACGTTCCGCGGCTCCGACAAGCGCGGCGGGGCGAACGGGGCCCGCATCCGCCTCGCCCCCCAGAAGGGCTGGGAGGTCAACCAGCCTGCCCAGCTGGCGAAGGCGCTCGAAAAACTGGCGCCGATCCAGAAGGAGTTCAACTCTGCGTCCGAAAAGAAGAAGGTATCGCTTGCCGACCTGATCGTGCTCGGCGGCTGCGCGGCCGTCGAGGCAGCCGCGAAGAAGGCCGGGCACGACGTGGAGGTTCCCTTCTCGCCGGGCCGCACGGACGCCTCGCAGGAGCAGACCGACATTGATTCCTTTGCGGTGCTGGAGCCGATCGCGGACGGTTTCTGCAACTACGCCAAGGAGGGATACTCCGCAGCGGCAGAGGAGGTGCTGGTCGACAAGGCGCAACTGCTGACGCTGACCGCGCCGGAAATGACGGTTCTCGTCGGCGGAATGCGCGCGTTGAACGCCAACTACGGACAGTCTCAGCACGGCGTCTTCACGAAGAGGCCCGGCACACTCACCAACGACTTCTTCGTCAACCTGCTCGACATGGGCACGACGTGGAAGGCGGCCTCGGAAGCCCTGGATGTCTTCGAGGGACGGGATCGCGCAACGGGAGAACTGAAGTGGACCGGCACCCGTGTCGACCTCGTCTTCGGTTCGAACTCTCAGCTTCGGGCGCTAGCCGAAGTCTACGCACAAGACGACTCGGGAGAAAAGTTCGTGCGCGACTTCGTGGCGGCCTGGAACAAGGTGATGAACGCGGATCGCTTCGACCTCGCCTAATCACTGCTGAACGACGCTCGGGCGCTGGTGACATCCAACCGCGTTCGAGCGTCAGATCCGGGATCAGCGGTGTCGGTCCAATGTGAATATGTCCGCGAGCTTCGCTGACGCAAGCTACGGCACTACCTGACGCCACGCAGCCAGGACAGCGGAGCGGTTCAGTTTGTGGCCAAGTTGGCCCGACCCATGTCTGGTTGTGGCTAAACGCGCTGGTTCTGGCCCGCCGAAACGATGTCCGTTGAATCAGAATGGGTGTTGAAGGCTGCGTTCTCGGGTGAGTCCCAGGCCAACCACCGTTAC
This sequence comes from Alphaproteobacteria bacterium, assembly GCA_049691095.1. GTDB lineage: Bacteria > Pseudomonadota > Alphaproteobacteria > DATDPM01 > DATDPM01 > JBAVNO01. The sequence continues at coordinate 13,696 of JBAVNO010000328.1, forward strand.
CTCTATTTCGCGCAAAAAGACCGAATCAACTGATCGAAAAGCTTGCGCACCAGAACCGGGAACGCATCCCGGAGCGCGTGGTCCACGCCAAGGGCTGGGGCGCCTTCGGCACCTTCACCGTCACCAAGGACATCAGCCGCTACACCCGCGCCAAGATCTTCTCGGAGGTCGGCAAGAAGACCGACATGATCGCGCGCTTCTCGACGGTGGCGGGCGAATTGGGCGCGGCCGACGCCGAGCGGGACGTCCGCGGCTTCGCCCTCAAGTTCTATACCGAGGAAGGCAACTGGGACCTGGTCGGCAACAATACGCCGGTGTTCTTCGTGCGCGACGCCCTCAAGTTCCCCGACTTCATCCACACCCAGAAACGCCACCCGAAGACCAATTTGCGCTCGCCCACGGCGATGTGGGTTTTCTGGTCGCTCTCGCCCGAAAGCCTGCACCAGGTCACGATCCTGTTCTCGGATCGGGGCCTGCCCGTGAGCCCGCGCTTCATCAACGGCTACGGCAGCCACACCTTTAGCTTCTGGAACGCGGACGGGGAGCGCTTCTGGGTGAAGTTCCATTTCAAGACCCAGCAGGGTCACAAGTTCCTGACCAACCGCGAGGCCGAAACGGTTGTCGGCAAGTCGCGCGAGACCTACCAGGAGGACCTGTTTGGCGCGATCGAGCGCGGCGAGTTCCCGCGCTGGACGGTCAATGTCCAGATCATGCCCGAGCTCGACGCCGAGAAGACGCCCTATAACCCGTTCGACCTCACCAAGGTCTGGCCGCACAAGGACTATCCGCTGATCGAGGTCGGCGTGATGGAGCTCAACCGCAATCCCGACAACTACTTCGCGGAGGTCGAGCAGCTCGCCTTCTCGCCGTCGAACGTGGTGCCGGGAATCGGCCTTTCCCCCGACAAGATGCTCCAAGCCCGCATCTTCTCCTATGCCGACGCCCACCGTCACCGCCTGGGCACGCACTACGAAGCCCTGCCGGTGAATAAGCCCCGCTGCCCGGTGCATCACTATCACAAGGACGGGGCGATGCGGTTCTTCGCCAACGACACCGGCAATCTGGACGCGTATTACGAGCCCAACTCCTTCAGCGGCCCGGCCCAGGATCCGTCTTATGCCGAGCCGCCGTTGAAGATCTCGGGCGATGCCAGCCGGTACGATCACCGCGCCGGCAACGACGACTATACGCAGGCCGGCAACCTGTTCCGGCTGATGACGTCGGATCAGCAGGCGCGGCTGATGGACAACATCGCCGAGGCGATGACGGGTGTTCCGGTGGAGATTCAAAAGCGCCAGGTGGCGCACTTCCACCGTGCCGATCCCCGCTATGGCGTGGGAGTCGCGCGGCGGCTCGGCCTGCCAACCGCGGATTCGCCCGCGGCGGCCGAATAGTCCCGCTTTTCGGTGATGGGCGGACCGATAAGGTCCGCCCGTTTCCACTCCTCCGTCGGGAAGCCTCCGGCGCTCGCGCGGCCGGCAGGCCCGACCGACGATCCGCTTTGGCCGCGGGTGTCGGGCTTCGCGGGGTGCCGGTTGGTTGCGCTTCGAAGCGGCGATCAGCCGCGCTCTATCTCGTAGAGCGCCTTCATCAGCACGTCGTGGAGGTCGGCGCGGTCGAGAAGCGACGCCAGGACCGGCTCCGGCGCCGCCATCGATGCGGCATAGGCCTTGCCGAGCTCGTTCGCCCCGTAGTCCTCCTCGCGCCCAATCCACATCAAGGCCCTGAGCTCGGCCGCGGCTTCGGCCGAGAGCCCGGAGACGGCCCGCTCGAGCGCGGCGCGGGCCGGATTCTTCGGCGACAGCGGCCGGAAGCCCAGCGCCGCCGCCGGATTGTGCACGCCGCGTGCCGGCTTGGGCTGTCCCAATTCGTCCCCGGGCACTTCGCTCAGCATGCGATCCCGGGCGGCGCGCGCCTCGCGCGCCAGGCGGGCGATCTCCTTGACCTGTTCGGCGGTGACGTGCTGCAGCATGGTCTTCTCCCCGACGTGGACGGGCGGGCGGCACGGGCCGCGCAGCCGTACGCGCTCCCGAAAGACCGTAGCATGCGGCCCTGAGGTCCCCCATTCAAGGGGCCGGATTCGCGCCGGCGAGATCCCAGGCCACAGGTAGCTAAAACGCGAACCGGTGGGGCATCGGGGTTCCCGCGCCGTGATACCGTAGCCGCCATGCCCTTGGCGCTCACCTTCCTCGGGACCTGCGGCAACGTGGAGCGCCGCACCCGCCGCCACCGCCGCCACAGCGCCCTCCTGATCTCGGGCGGGGCGGGGCCGGTGATGATCGACTGCGGGCTCGACTGGCTGGGGCGGTTCGAAGCGCTGAAGCCCCGCGCCATCCTCATCACCCACGCCCATCCCGACCACGCCTTCGGCCTCAAGGACGGCGCGCCCTGCCCCGTCTTTGGCACGTCCGGGTGTCTGGGGGCGCTGGCGGACTACCCGCTGAAGGACCGCCGCGTATTGGCGCCCCGCAAGCCCGCCAAGGTCGCTGGCCTCATGGTCGAGGCCTTCCCCGTCGTCCATTCGCTGCGCGCGCCGGCGGTCGGATTCCGCGTCGCCGGCAAGGGTTGCACCCTGTTCTATGTTCCCGACGTCGTGGCTATCCTGGAGCCCGAGGCGGCGCTCTCAAGGCTCGACCTCTTCATAGGCGACGGCGCGACCATGACGCGGCCCATGGTGCGGCGAAGGGAGGGGCGGCTCTTCGGCCATACGACGGTGCGCGCGCAGCTCGGCTGGTGCCGTAAGGCGGGCGTGAGGCGCGCGGTGTTCACCCACTGCGGCAGCGAGATCGTCGACGGGGACGAGCGCCGGTTGGGCGCGAAGCTCCGGGCGATGGCGCGGGAGTGCGGGGTGGAGGCCCGGTTCGCCTATGACGGGCTGACGATGACCGTGCCCTGAGACTGATAGGGAGCGAGTACGATGCCCGAACTGCCCGACGTGGAGCGCTACCGCCGCCACCTCAAGGCCACCGCGCTCGGCCGCACCATCGCCGGCGTGACGGTGCGCAAGGCCAAGGTGCTGGAGGTGCCCGCCGGCAGGCTGCGCCGCGCGCTCAAGGGCCGGCGCATGACGGCCACGCGCCGGCGCGGAAAACATCTCCTGGCCAAGCTCGACGACGGCCGCTGGCTGGCGCTTCATTTCGGCATGACCGGGCGCCTGCTCCATTTCAAGGACATGGCCGACGATCCAAAATACGACCGCGTCCGGTTCGACTTCGCGGACGGGACCCATCTGGCCTTCGACGACCGGCGCCAACTCGGCACCATCGGCCTGGCGGACGACGCGGACGCCTTCTTCCGCAGGCAGGGGCTCGGCCCCGACGCGCTGGACCCGGCGCTGCGCGAGGCCGACTTCGTGGCCATGTTCGCGGCCCGGAAGGGCAACGTGAAGGCCGCGCTCATGGACCAGTCGCTGGTTGCCGGCGTCGGCAACATCTTCTCCGACGAGATCCTGTTCCAGGCCCGCATCCATCCCCGCGCCCAGCCGAAGGCGCTGGGGCGCCCCGGGCTGGCGCGGCTCTACCGCACGCTGCGCAAGGTGCTGAAGACCGCGGTCGCGCGCGGCGGCGGCTCCGAGGACTTCACCGAGCGCCTGCCCAGAAGCTTCCTCATCCCCAGGCGCGTGGCCGGCGCCTCCTGCCCGCGCTGCCGCGGCCCCATCCGCACCCTCAAATTCTCCGGCCGCACCGCCTATTTCTGCCCCGCCTGCCAGCAGACGGGCGCGCCCTCGCGGGCGAAGACGTGACGCAGGGGGGCACGGAGGCGCGGGGGCACGGGGGCACGCCGCCACGGTGGCACGGGGGCGCGACTCCCGCTTCGCGTGCGCCCGACACACGCTTTTCGTTTCTCGATTGCACGCGGCCCGTCTGCCCGGCCTCCCGCCGGGGTCGCGGCCACCGCGATCCGGTATGGTGATGGGCTGGGCGGCAGCCGGCGGTATCGGATTGGGGCCTACGCGAATGGGACCGGCCGGATGATGGCGATGGGGCATATGACACGGTCACGGGCCGCTGCCAAGGCCTCGCCCGCCCCTTCGGGAATGGAACGCCGGCTTGGCCTGCTCTGCCGGATTTCGGGGTCCCCCCTTACCAAGACCGGCATCGACGCCAAGGGCGCCCTCGACGGCCCTGCGTCACTCCGTCCCGGTTGCGTCGGCGCCCTCCAGACGGCAACATGATCGGCGTAAGCTCGGCTTCGCCCTGGTCCGGCCTTGGGGGCAGGTCAGTCCTGAACGCCATCGCTTCATAGAAACCCGAGGAGGTCACGGAAATGGAATACGCTGAAGCGAAGGAGGACAGACCTTGGTTCTCCGCCAGGGAGGGGGTGCGCAAGCACGAGTTCGCGGGCGTCTGGAACAACGAACTTCACGCCGTGTTCCGGGATGTCGCTCCCTATTACGATCTCGCCAGCGACGTCGCCAGCCTGGGCATGTACAGCCGGTGGCGCCGCCAGTTCGTGTCGTCCATCGACGTGCGGCCGGGCGACAAGATCCTGGACATCTGCGCCGGCACCAACGCCATCGGACGGGGGCTGCTGCAGAGGGAGCCGAAGGCTCACGTCTGCGCCATGGACAAGAGCGCGGCGATGCAGCAGGTCGGCCAGGACATCGCCCGGTCCATGGGCTTCGAGATCGAGAGCGTGATCGGCGACGTCCACACACTTCCGTTCCCCGACGAATCCTTCGACATCGTCACCCTCGGGTTTGCATCGAGGCACCTGCAGATCGTCGACGTGCTGTCCGAAATCAAACGGGTCCTCAAGCCCGGCGGCGCCTTCCACCACTGCGACATGCTGAGGCCGAAGGACTGCATCGTGGAAGGGCTCTACTGCACGTACTTGAAGGCGTGCGTGACGTTCACGGCTCTGGCGTTCCGCAGCGGGCCGGAGGCCTGGCGCTGCCGGGACTATTTCGTCAACGCCATTCGGCGATTCTACTCCGCGGAGGAATTCTCGGACTTGCTGTTCCAGATCGGCTATTCCGACGTTTCCTGTTGGCGGGCGCTGGGCGGCGTGCTCGCCTTCCACAAGGCGATCAAGGCCTGAGCGGCCCGGCCTCGTCGAGGCCATCTCCGCGGCCGGCATTCCGCCGAACTCACGGGCGAACGCCTGCTCGTACATGAAGAGCTGCGGCTTGGCCGGCGCGAACGGCGCCGCCGTTCGGCTTCGGCTTCAGCCAAGGGGGTGCCCCGAAACCCCCGAACGGAGACGGCATCGGATGGGCAGGCTCCGTGCCGGGCCGGCGACCGGTCACACCGGTTCGTCACGCGGTACGCAAAGCCCTTAGAGCCGGCGCGCAATAACAAGAAGGCCCGCACGAGGCGGGCCTTCTGCTTACGTCCGATTTTCGGTCGGGTTAGTCGGCGAGAGACAGATTCTCGGCCGAACTCTTCCCGTTCTGGCCGGGCTTCAGCTCGTATTGGACGCGCTGGCCTTCGTTGAGGCCGGACAGGCCGGCCCGTTCCACCGCCGAGATATGGACGAAGTGGTCCTTCGACCCGTCGTCGGGGGTAATGAAGCCAAAACCCTTGGCCGGGTTAAACCACTTCACGGTTCCTTTAGTCATAGAATCGTTCCTTATTAACGAGTTACAGCCGCCCGCGCACGCTGCGCGGGTGGGTCTCAGCTCAACGAAATCGGGGAGGTATCGATGCCGGGTCGCGATGACATAGCGGAATACGCCGCGTCTTCGAAAACTGATGGACTGCAAATAGGGGTCGGCGAGCCGGATTGCAACCGAATTCGTCGCCGCCTGCCTTAATTCGATCCTGCCTTAATTCGATTAATAGAGTGCGTCCGCCACAGATAGCCCGGCCCTGAGCGCCCGGGCCGCCTTGGGTCGCCTTGGCAGAACTCGTATGCGGAGGGGTTCATCGGCTCGATCCGGAGCGAGTGCCTGGACCACATGATCGTCTTGGGTGAGAGTCATCTGCGCCGGATCCTCAAATCTTATGCAGCGTATTACAACGAGGCCCGGACTCATCCGTCTTAGGAAAAAGACACGCCCGTCGGTCGATCGAGAGGTCCGACAAGATCGCGGCGTTCCCGGTCCTCGGAGGACTCCACCATCGGTCGAATCGAATCCGAATTCCGACAGCGACGGGCGTGCGACGCCGCTCGCGAAAGAAAATCCTCGTACAGTCATGGATAGGACTCGTAGGCCGTCCTCGCTACGTCCGGTTGGCAGCAGCCCGTGCGCGCGAACGGCCGCGGACAGCGGCCAAGTCCACGGTGGCTCCGGATTTCAACGAGAGAACGGCTGAACGTCGAGACTTGGTGGCGCAGCGGGCGGGATTGTCGCTTCGCGTCCTCCTCGCCGCTTGTCTTGGCGGTCGCGGCTTTGGTCCGCGCGATCACGGCTTTCCTGTGGTGACCTGAAACCGCGCGCCGCCACCACGGCCGATCCCCGCGACGACCGAACGGGCTCTGTGCGCCCGCTTTATCCCTGCTCCTAAGCGGACGGCTTACGCCGTCTTTATGCCCCCTTTATTTCGCGCCTCCAATCCATATGGAGCCTTAACGCGCGATGCATTAACGTTCCTTCCGTCGGACCGCCAAGCCTCGGCGGGCCGGCGCGCAATTCGACACATGCAAGATGAAGAGAGACCGTTCATGCTCGACGCGATCCTGATAGCCATCGGCCTCGGCTTTTTCGCCGTCGCCATCCTGTACACGCTCGAGTGCGACCGACTGTGAGAGGCTTGCGATGATCATCGACTATGTCCTGGGCGCGGTCGTCACCATCGGCCTGCTCGCCTATCTCGTCTACGCCCTGATCCGCCCCGAGCGCTTCTGAGGATCCTCCCTATGACTCTCAACGGCTGGGTTCAAATCGCGTTCTATTGCGTGCTCATCACGCTCGTCGTCAAACCGTTCGGCGCTTACATGGCCCGGGTTTTCGACGGCGAGCGCACCTTCCTCTCGCCCGTGCTCGCGCCGATCGAGCGCGGGATCTATCGCCTCTGCGGCGTCGACGAGAAGGCCGAGCAGCATTGGACGACCTACACCATCGCCATGCTGCTTTTCAGCGCGGCGGGTTTCATTGTCCTCTACGCGCTGCAGCGGCTGCAGGGGGTTCTGCCCTTCAATCCGCAGGGCCTTGGTCCAGTTTCCTCGGATTCTTCCTTTAACACTGCAGTGAGCTTCGTCACCAACACCAACTGGCAGGGTTATGGCGGCGAGACGACGATGAGCTATCTGGTGCAGACGGCGGGGCTGACGGTGCAAAACTTCGTCTCGGCCGCCGCCGGAATCGCCTTGGCCATAGCGCTGATCCGAGGTTTCGCCCGCAAATCGGCCAAGACCGTCGGCAACTTCTGGGTCGACCTCACGCGCTGCACCCTCTATGTCCTTCTGCCGATCTCGATCGTCGTCGGCCTGTTCTTCGTCTCGCAGGGCATGCCACAGAACCTGGGTGCCTACACCGAGGCGACGACCCTTGAAGGCGCCAAGCAGGTGATCGCGCAAGGCCCGGTGGCATTCCAGATCGCCATCAAGCAGCTCGGCACCAACGGTGGCGGCTTCTTCAACGCCAACTCCGCCCACCCCTTCGAGAACCCGAACGCCATCACCAACCTGATCGAGATGTGGGCGATCCTCGTGATCGGCGCCGCGCTCACCTACACCTTCGGCCGCATGGTGGGCAACCAGCGCCAGGGCTGGGCGATCTTCGCGGTGATGGGCGTGCTGTTCCTGGCCGGCATGACCACCTCGTATTGGGCAGAGTCGCAGGGAAATCCGGCCTTTGCCGCGCTGGGTATCGACCAGGCACCGGGCGCGCTTCAGGCCGGCGGCAACATGGAAGGCAAGGAGGTCCGCTTCGGCATCGCCAACTCCACCATCTGGGCCACGGCGACCACGGACGCGTCGAACGGCTCGGTCAACTCCATGCACGACAGCTACACGCCTTTGGGCGGGATCGTTCCCATCATCAACATGCAGCTCGGCGAGATCATCTTCGGCGGCGTCGGCTCGGGCCTCTACGGCATGCTGCTGTTCGCCATCATCGCCGTTTTCGTTGCCGGCTTGATGGTCGGGCGCACGCCCGAATATCTCGGCAAGAAGATCGAAGCGAAGGAAGTGAAGATGTCGATGCTCGCCATCCTCATCCTGCCGCTCTCCATCCTGGGCTTCACCGCGCTCGCCGTGGTGGTGCCGCCCGGGCTTGCCGGCATGGCCAACGCCGGCCCGCACGGCTTCAGCGAGGCGCTTTATGCTTACACCTCGGGCACGGGCAACAACGGCAGCGCCTTTGCGGGCCTCAGCGCCAACACGCTCTTCTACAACACGACGATCGGCTTCGCGATGCTGATCGGCCGATTCATCATGATCGTGCCGATGATGGCGGTCGCCGGCTCTCTGGCCGCGAAGAAGATCGTGCCGGCTTCGGCGGGAACCTTTCCCACGCACGGCAGCCTGTTCGTGGGCCTGCTCGTCGGCGTGATCCTCATCGTCGGCGGCCTCACCTATTTTCCGGCATTGGCGCTCGGCCCGCTGGCCGAGCATTTCGCGATGACCGCCGGCACGCTTTATTAAGCCCAAGAGGGATTCCATGGAGCTCTCCCATATCCGCAAGCGCATGCCCATCGCCACGATGACCGACCCGAAGATCCTCGGGCCGGCGGTAGGCGAGGCGTTCAAGAAGCTCGACCCGCGCCTTATGGTGCGCAACCCGGTGATGTTCGTGGTCGAGGTGGTTGCGACGCTGACCACGCTGCTTTTCTTGCGCGATCTCGTCACCGGCGGCGGCAGCGTCGGCTTCGCGTTCCAGATCAACGTCTGGCTCTGGTTCACGGTGCTGTTCGCGAACTTCGCCGAGGCCGTCGCCGAAGGGCGCGGCAAGGCGCAGGCGGCGACATTGCGAAAGACCAAGACCGAGGCGACCGCCAAGCTGCTGTCCGGCGCACGTTCGACCGATTGGCGGGCGGTCCCGGCGACTTCGCTGAAGCCGGGCGACATCGTGCTCATCGAAGCCGGCGATATCATCCCGAGCGACGGCGACGTCATCGAGGGTGTCGCCTCGGTGAACGAGGCGGCGATCACCGGCGAATCGGCTCCGGTCATCCGCGAAAGCGGCGGCGACCGTTCGGCCGTGACCGGCGGCACGCTGGTGATCTCCGACTGGGTCAAGGTCAAGATCACCGCCGCGGCCGGATCGACGTTCCTCGACCGCATGATCGCGCTCGTCGAGGGAGCGGAGCGGCACAAGACGCCGAACGAGATCGCGCTCAATATCCTGCTCGCCGGCATGACGATCATCTTTGTCTTCGCCGTGGCCACCATCCCGAGCTTCGTCACCTATGCCGGCGGCACGATCACGGTGCTCGTGCTCGTGGCCCTGTTCGTGACGCTGATCCCGACCACGATCGGGGCGCTGCTCTCGGCGATCGGCATCGCCGGCATGGACCGGCTCGTGCGCTTCAACGTGCTCGCCATGTCCGGCCGCGCGGTCGAGGCGGCGGGCGACGTCGACACGTTGCTCCTGGATAAGACCGGCACCATCACATTGGGCAACCGGCAGGCGACGGAGTTCATTCCCGTGTCCGGCGTGAACGAGCGCGAGCTCGCCGACGCGGCCCAGCTCGCCTCTCTCCCCGACGAGACGCCGGAGGGCCGATCGATCGTCGTGCTCGCCAAGGAGAAGTACGGCATCCGCGGCCGCGACATGGCGCCGCTTCACGCGAAGTTCACGCCGTTCTCGGCGCAGACGCGCCTCAGCGGCATCGATTTCGACGGCACTTCGATCCGCAAAGGCGCGGTCGACGCGATCCTGGCCCACGTCGGCTCGCCCGCCGGCGCCATGGGCCAATCGGGTCGCAATCCAGCCCCGGTGGCGGCCCGCGCCGCGGGGCAGGATCCCGCCGTCTCCAGCCTAGCGGCCGCCGCCGAGCGGATCGCCAAATCAGGCGGCACCCCCCTGGCGGTGGCGAAGGACGGGCGTCTGCTCGGCGTCATCCACCTGAAGGACATCGTGAAGGGCGGAATCCACGAGCGTTTCGCCGCCCTGCGCAGGATGGGCATCCGCACGGTGATGATCACCGGCGACAACCCGCTGACGGCCGCGGCCATCGCCGCCGAGTCGGGCGTCGATGATTTCTTGGCCGAGGCGACGCCCGAGGCGAAGCTCAAGCTCATCCGGGACGAGCAGGCCCAGGGCAAGCTCATAGCCATGTGCGGCGACGGCACCAACGACGCGCCGGCGCTGGCCCAGGCCGATGTGGGTGTGGCCATGAACACCGGCACCATGGCGGCGCGGGAGGCCGGCAACATGGTCGACCTCGACAGCGACCCGACCAAGCTCATCGAGATCGTCGAGATCGGCAAGCAGCTGCTGATGACCCGCGGCGCGCTCACCACTTTCTCGATCGCCAACGACGTGGCGAAGTACTTCGCCATCATCCCGGCGATGGCCGTCGCCTTCTACCCGCAGCTCCAGGCGCTCAATGTCATGCATCTGGCGACACCGCAGAGCGCGATCCTGTCGGCGATCATCTTCAACGCCTTGATCATCGTCGCGCTCATCCCGCTGGCGCTCCGGGGCGTTCAGTACCGCCCGGTCGGCGCCGCGGGCATCCTGCGCCGCAATCTTCTCGTCTACGGTCTTGGAGGCATCGTCGTGCCGTTCATCGGCATCAAGATCATCGACCTCTTTGTGAACGCCGTCGGCCTTGCGTGAGGAGAGACCGCCATGCTGAACCAGATCCGCCCCGCCATCGTGATGATCGTCGCCATGACCGTCATCACCGGCCTCGTCTACCCGCTCGGGATGACCGGCATCGCGCAGCTCCTGTTTCCCCATCAGGCCAACGGCAGCCTGATCGAGAAGGACGGCAAGGTGATCGGCTCCGA